>JALAGS010000017.1 GCA_022712315.1 Sphingobacterium sp.
GGATAAAAATTAAACAAGAAGATTTTTTACCGACGAAATCATTACATTTACCGAAAATATAAGTTGTATTACCTAAAGCAAATATGTATAATAAATTTGTGCCTCTATCTTTGAGTCATAAATAGTAAAAACATTATGGAAAAAGAACCCATCATACCAAACAGCAATAATAGCCGCAATATTGTAGGAGCGATTGTGATTATCGTAGGTATATTCTTATTATTGAATAACCTAAATTTAGGAAATTGGTTTCCGGATTGGTTATTTAGCTGGCCAACCATACTAATTATCATCGGATTGGTCATCGGAGTGAATTCCCAATTCCAGAAAAAATCAGCAATTATCCTATTAATTATAGGTGGAGCCAGTCTTATATCAAGAATGATGCGTACAGATTTTGGTTCCGTAACCGTACCGATCATCATTATTTCCCTTGGGATTTACTTTATCATGAGCAAAAGGAAACCTCCAATGGTTCCCCCAACGTATCCCAATCCGCCGCAAGGCTCTTATGACTGGGACAAGCGAGTCAATGTCCCTGCAGAAAGCACTATAGATAGTAGCCCCGCTGACCCGGAATCAAAACCATTTAACGAACAATACGGTTCAAGCCAACAAGCCTCGCCTAATCAGCAGGCTTTTGGCGACAAAGAGAAAGATTCCTTTCACCATTCATTTGAGGACAACCTCAATTTAAACAGCATCTTTGCGGGCCAAAAGAAAGTAATCTATTCCAAACACTTTAGAGGCGGCAATTTGACCAATGTGTTTGGGAGCATTGAACTCGATCTGACGAAAGCCGACATTCAACAGCCGATTGTTATCGACACATTCCAATTATTCGGCAGTGCGCGTATTATCATACCTCCGCATTGGACGGTATTTAGCAATGTTGCCTCGATCTTGGGTTCTGTCGATGACCGCAGATTCCAAACGATCTATAATCCCGATACTGATAAAAAAATCTATATAACAGGCACCTGTATTTTAGGTAATTTAACCATAAAAAATGCTTAATAGATGAAAAACAAGCTGTTCCTCAGTGTTAAAAGTCGATTAATTGGCATTATCTGCATATCCGTATTTATCGGATATCTTGCGTTACAATATCTATTGATGCTTCGCTCTGGTTTTGACCAGCAGCTCGCGTTTAAGGATTCTTTTATAAATAGTCTTGTTATGATGTTCTGCTGTTATGGCATGTCATCAGCACTTAATTTCTATACCCCGCAACCCCGGGAAATCTGGAAAGTACTCATCATCGGCTTAATCATGGGCGGAATAAGCATTGCATTAAGCCGATTCTTGATGAGTTACTTTATTGAATCTACCTTTACCCCACTTTTGGATTTAACATTACCTTATCGCGGCATTGTCAACTTCCTTATCTTGACATCTGTCGCCATTATCAATATTGTCTGGAATATTCAAGAAGACAATATCAACAATATCAAACGGAAACAGGAATCCGAAAACCTGCTTCGGGAGGCCGAACTTTATAATCTAAGACAACAGTTACAGCCCCATTTTCTATTCAATAGCCTGAACTCGATTATAGCGCTTATAGGTGCTAATCCCGATGAGGCCCGAAATATGACATTCCAGCTTTCTGATTTTTTGAGAGGGACATTAAGAAAAGAAAATAATCAGATCATCACACTTGAAGAAGAACTTGACCACCTCCAGCTTTATCTCGATATCGAGAAAGTACGTTTTGGACATAGATTACATACCTCCATTTCTTCTTCAGAAGAAATTTTTAACAACAGATTACCGGCAATGATCATCCAACCTCTTGTAGAGAACGCCATCAAGCACGGACTTTACAATGTAACAGATCAGGTCGAAATAAAAATAAAATGCCAGTCGAATGACGGTCAATTACTCATTCAAATCACCAACCCTTTCGACACCGAAGAACAATCTAAACCGAAAAAAGGCACTGGGTTTGGGCTTTCGAGCATTCAACGTCGTTTATACCTGCTCTACGGAAGAAATGATCTGCTGGAAACTCAAATTCAGGACAATATATTTATCAGCACCCTAAAAATACCTCAATATGATTAAAGTTGTTATTATCGATGATGAACCCTTAGCACGCTCCATTATTGCGGGTTACCTAAAAAATGAAGCCGATATATCCATCATGGCTGAATGTGGCGATGGCTTTGAAGGTGTAAAGGCCATCCATACACACGAGCCCGATTTAATTTTCCTGGACGTACAAATGCCCAAATTAACGGGCTTTGAAATGCTTGAACTTGTGGACGATCCACCCGCGGTCATTTTTACAACAGCTTTTGACGAATATGCCTTGAAAGCTTTCGAAAAGAATGCACTGGATTACCTTTTAAAACCCGTTTCGCCGACACGTTTCAAAAAAGCTTTGGAAAAGTTCAGAGCAAGCTATTCTGCGCCCGAAAAAAAGGTACAGCCCAACTATGAAGTGCTGACAGCACAAGACGAAACAAAAATCGACCGTATTGTTGTAAAAACTGGCACCCAAATCAAGATTATTCCGATTGATACAGTCAAATACCTGGAGTCTTACGATGACTATGTTAAAATTCATACCAAAGATGGCATGTACCTAAAGAATAAAACAATGGCATTTTTTGAGAAATCACTGGATCCAAACCAGTTTGTTCGCATTCACCGTTCTTTTATCATTAAAGTGGATCAGCTGGCCAAATTAGAACCCTATGAGAAGGACTCTTATATTGCAGCGCTTGTGTCAGGTGAAAAGCTCAATATCAGTAAATCAGGCTATGCACGATTAAAACAATTGATTGGAATTTAAACATTCCGTAGATTTGTGCCCATCAATAGTTATGAAAAATTTTATTACAATAGTATTGCTGGGCATCACATCTTACTCCTTTGCCCAAACGAACCCTGAGGAACAGATCAACAGAGGAGTTTACAATAGACTGGAATTTTTCATCAATTCCCAGATGACAGATTCAGCTTATAACTTGGCCAGTGATTCCTTCAAACAACAATTTAGCCTGCCCAGATTTGCACAAGTACTACAGGAGCTCTATCCTTTAGGAAGGGTCAAAAGCTCCACAATAAAAGAATTTGAAAAAGGGATAGCAACTTATCAGATGGACTTCGACAGTGAATCCTACGAAGTCCTTTTCGCGACAGATTCTACCTTAAAATTCAACACATTAAAACTTACCCCTTTGGCAATAAAGCCTCAAGTGGAAAAAACTATTGTGGTACCTGTCACACAAAAATCCGTCGATAACGATGACCTTTTTGTAGACTCTGTTGCCAATGCTTATTTAAAACAGCAAAACACACAATCACTTGCCATTGGCATCCTAAAAAATGGGCAAACTAAAACGTATTTTTATGGGGAAACAGTCAAAGGCAACCAGACACCGCCCACAAAGACCTCAATTTATGAAATCGGTTCGTTGAGCAAAGTCTTTACCGCCATACTTTTGTCAAACCTAGTTGAAGAGGGAACGATCACATTAGATCAGCCCATATCGCTATTTCTTCCTGATACACTCAAAAAGAATGAAGCACTTTCAAAAATAACATTTCAGATGTTGGCCAATCATACTTCTGGCTTACCTAGGCTTCCTGACAATCTAGACAAAGTCAAAGGATTTAACGAAAATGACCCTTACAAAACATACGACAAAAAGGCCCTTTATAATTACTTATCAAGCTTTAAAAACAAAAAAAATCCCGGCGAAGAATATGAGTACAGCAACCTTGGCTATGCTGTATTAGGAGACATTATCTGTGGTATTTATAAAAAAAGTTACGAGCAGCTTGTAAAAGATATTATCTGCAAGCCACTTGATATGAACAATACTTTTCAAGTATTGGATCCTAAGAGAAAAGATACTTTTAAAGTATATAATAAAGACGGGCAAGAAGTAATTCCATGGTCATTTGACGCATTCAGTTCAGCGGGCGGTTTAAAGTCGACCATGGAAGATTTGCTTAAATTTGTAAATGCGCAATTCAAGATGCCACAGACTCCATTGGAAAATGCCATGGCGAACACACGATTGTTCACTTTTTTTCTACCTCCAGATACAGACCTCGGGCTGGCATGGCACATGAATCTGATTGATGACCTGACGGTCTATTGGCACAATGGCGGGACTGCCGGAAGCAGCTCCTACCTAGCCTTATCCCCAGATAAAAAAAGTGGGGTAATCGTCCTGTCCAACTCAGCCATCCCTGCGGATGACAAGGGCAAAGCTATTTTGGACTATTTGCTCCGTAAAAAGTAAAGATCAAAAAATATAGAATAATGAGCCATATTGAAACAACAATATGGCTTTTTTTCTGCAAGGGTCTGATGTGTCGGCCAGAAAGAACCTTCAGTTTACTTTCATTGCAATTGGTGCCTGCAAAATCATGAAGTTTTTTATTGTAATAGCGATGATCGATAATTAACTTTGACTATAAGGTAATACAAATTGATTCACAGGGATCAATCACAACAAGCTAAAAAAGCTGCTATTTATATGAAGATATTCATCACAAAAAGAATTCCTCAAAAAGGGATAGATCTATTAAAATCTGCCGGTCACGACATAACCATACACGATTCTCCAAATCCCCTATCGGAAATGGAACTCATCAAAGCCTGCCAGCAAGCAGACTATGTCCTTAATGGCGGAATGCAAAAATTTGACGCATTTTTTTTTCAAAACTGCCCCAACCTAAAAGCTCTATCTCTCATGAGCGTAGGCTATGACAATGTGGATATTTCCGCTGCAACAGCGCAGGGAATCCCTGTCAGCAATACCCCGGGCATACTCTCAGGAGCCACAGCCGATGTCGCTTTCCTTCTGATGCTATCGGTGTCAAGAAAGGCTTTTTTTAACCACAAAAGAATATTGCAGGGCGAATGGAAGGGTTTCGATCCAACCGCACATCTAGGCTTCGAACTCAACAACAAAACACTGGGCATTTATGGATTGGGGCGCATTGGTTTTGAATTGGCTAGAAAAGCCAAAGCGGCATATAACATGGATATAATCTATTACAATAGAGGCCGAAACCGAGACGCAGAACAAATTTTGGGAGCGCAATACGTTAATTTCGATGAGCTGCTGACCCGTAGTGATGTCATTTCCCTCCATGCGGCTTTGACGCCGGAGACCAAAAACCGATTCGACAAAAATAGCTTTGCGCGGATGAAAAACGCTGCGATACTAGTGAATACAGCTCGAGGCGGATTGGTCAACGAATTGGATTTGATAGAAGCCCTCCAAACTGGCCAGCTATGGGGCGCAGGACTTGATGTGACTGATCCTGAGCCGATGGATCCAAAAAATCCGCTATTAACGATGGAAAATGTTTGCGTGCTGCCACACATTGGGTCCGCCACTGTAGAAACAAGAGACAATATGGCCCTCATGGCCACAAACAATCTACTTGCGGCTATCAAAGGGGAGAAAATGCCCCAAATTATCAATAACGAAGTTTATCCATGAAAAGACGATTCTTTCAATTTTTAAACAAAATCAATAAAGCTATTCTGCCAAAGTATAGCAAAAAGGATCCTTTAAAATTAAAAAAGTACCAGCAGGCTATTATTGCCTACCGGTACTTTGTACTCATAAAGTCTCTTGATACGGACTAGATCTGCCCCTTAGACAGCCCTTGATCATTTGAGTTCGAGACAATACTAATCTGGGTAGGATTGGATGATAAGCTAATGTCGTTTCTTTCCAATTCCAGCATTATCTTTTCCTGCATGGAATTCCGCGCTGGCCAATAGTGTTCTCTCTTGGTCCAGGCACGAACGGTCAACACCATCGAATTATCACCTAGTTCCTTTACAAATACCGTTGGTTCAGGGCTCGTCAAAATATTTTCATTTGAACGAAGTACACGGAGGATAATATCTTTAGCATCTTTTACATTTTTATCGTACGAAATCGTGATCGTATATTCAAACATACGCTGTACAATTTTTGTGTAATTTTTAATCACAGAATTAGCTAGTGGACCGTTGGGGCTAAAAATACGTACACCATCATCACCTATAAGTGTCGAATACAAAATATCGATTCGCTCCACCGTTCCCGAAGTGCCGTTAGCGCTTGAAATATAATCCCCTACCTCAAATGGCCTAAACATCAAAATTAGCACCCCGCCAGCAAAATTGCTTAAGCTGCCCTGAAGCGCCATGCCGACAGCCAGCCCAAATGCAGATAAAGCAGCAATAAAAGAAGTGGTCTGTATGCCAATCTGACTCGCGACAGTAAGAAGCAGCATAACCCACATGACTATCTTCACAATACTTGAAATAAATGCTCGGATGGATGGATCTACATTCTTCTTTTCGAAGCGCTTATGCAACAGTCTATCCACAAAACTGATCACATATTTTCCGAGAATCAATAAGATAATCCCTCCTATTATCCCCGGAATAGATTCTATGACAATATCTGTCAGACGACCAAATCTGGTCCCTAAACTATTTAAATTACTTTCCATTTTATTAAATAAATTTTTAGAACTCTAGGAACAAGGATTGTTCCAACATCGCTTATATGGCATTAAAATGTCAAAATCATTGAAAAACACCACAAAACACCAAATAAACACCAGTAGAAAAAGAATATTTAGCGTAATTTTGTCATATGAGTAAGAAAAACACCATTCCCGTTATCGATAGTTGTAGTATTGATCTCAACAATAAGACAACGATTCATATTGATGATCTAAAAGAATATATCATCAAGCATCAGGATATGGTGTTTCCCCACAAACATAACTTTTTTCATTTCGTCCTATTCACCAAGGGATCAGGAGAACATATTATTGATTTTAATCATTATAGCATCGAACCCTATCAAATCTATTTTATGGTCCCGGGTCAGGTGCATACCTGGAATTTCACTGGCGATGAAGAGGGCTATGTTGTTAATTTTTCCATTGATTACTTTCAGTCCTTTCTTTTACGGACCGATTATCTGGAGCGCTTTAGCTTCTTGCAAGGTAAAATTGAACAGTTGATTTTTGTGATTGCTGAACAATTTCGAAATCAGTCAATTACTATTCTTGAACAGATTTTAGCGGCTAAGACAGCGGGGTTATCAGAAGATTACATCCGCACACTTCTACTCCAGTTTATATTATATATATCCATTTCAACAGAAAAAGATCATCAGGAACATAGCACCCCGTATAATCACAAGATATTCAATAGCTTTCAGCAGCTTGTTGAACAGCAGTTCAAGTCGACCAAATTGCCTAGCGTCTACGCAGATCAGTTATTTATCACACCTAATCATCTGAATGCGATCTGTAAATCTTACATCGGGCAGTCGGCAGGAGAAATTATCCGAAACCGGATTGTACTCGAAGCGAAGCGGTTATTGGTCAATCGAAATTTAAATATCAGTGAAATTGCAGATGAGCTGCAGTTCAATGACAACTCATATTTTACTAAATTTTTCAAAAAATCCGCTGGACTCACACCAGAAGAGTTCAGAAAACAACTATAACTATGGAAGAGGTTAAATACGAACTATCTGAATTTAAAGCCGCATGGCAAGCAAAATGTCCAAGATGCAGAATTGGCCACGTGTACAAAGGCCCGGCTTACGGTTTTAAAGTACAAAAAATGAATAGCCATTGTGAATACTGCGGACTTCGTTACGAACGGGAGCCAGGTTATTTTTATGGTGCCATGTATGTAACCTATGCATTTGCCATCGCCGAGATGGTTAGCGCTTGTATGGCAACATATATACTGACAGGAAACGATTCTTCTTTTATACTTTATGCGACAGTTGCCATCATGAGCGTTGTTTTAATGTCTCCATTCAACTACCGCTATTCCCGTATTATTCTGATGTATTGGTTAACCCCTGGCTTGCGATATGATCCAAATGTCAAAAAAAAGGAAGTTGACGTGAAGGCTTCAGCATAAACGGCATTATCCTTATCTTTATCCGAATGAAGGATATCATTTATTTGGACAACAACGCAACAACCCGAATTTTGGATGAAGTGTGGAATGACATGACTCCCTACTTCATCCAGAATTATGGGAATGCATCGAGCGTCTATCATCAGATGGGACGTGAAGCCAATGCGGCTATCCAATCAGCCAGAACACAAATCGCAGATGCCCTGAACTGCTCATCAAAAGAAATATTTTTCAATTCCGGAGCGACAGAAAGCATTAATACCGTAATTTGCGGCATATTTGACAGGTATCAATCGAAAGGCAATCATATCATCACCGTTTCAACAGAACATAAGGCTGTGCTCAGCTGCTGTGAACAATTGACAAAAAAAGGAGCGCAAATTACATACCTCCCTGTTGATGCAAATGGAGCCATCAATACCGATGACTTAAAAAATGCCATTACTGCGCAGACTATACTCGTCTGCATCATGGCTGCGAACAATGAAACCGGTATATGCGCATCTATAGAACAGATTGCCGCTCTCTGTTCAGAAAAAGACATCTTATTCTTTTGTGATGCAACACAGGCTGTCGGAAAAATCAATATTGACCTGAAAAAGACTCCCATAGACCTTCTATGCCTGAGCGCTCATAAGCTTCATGGACCAAAAGGTGTCGGCGCACTCTACATCCGTCGAAAAACAAAACCGATTCAAATTGCCCCCCTGATTGTAGGCGGAGGACAGGAAAATGGATTCAGAGGTGGTACATACAACGTTCCTGCCATTGTTGGCTTTGGAAAAGCCATTTCCCTGATTAACCCGGCGGCTTACAGGGTTGTCCGGCAAAATCGCGATTTATTGGAGGAAATTTTAGGCAGTATTCCTGAAATCATCATTCATGGGAAGAACTGTGCACGATTGCCCAATACCAGCTACATCAGCTTTAAACATGTGCTTGCAAGTGAAATAATGACTGCCTGCCCTACCTTAGCACTTTCGTCAGGTGCGGCCTGTGTGACAGGCTCCAGGGAAGCCTCCCATGTCCTAATCGCTATGGGGGTACCCAAAGAACATGCGCTTGCTGCAATCCGCTTTAGCCTCAGTATCCTGACCACAGCGGAAGAAATTATTCAGGCTGCGCAATTGATCAAAGAGGCTGTAAGAAAAATACGCGAGCAATCACCGATATGGCAGCTCTTCAAAGCCGGTCTGATCGACTAATTTATGACATTCTAAAAACTTTATATCAGGCAAAATATAACAAGATTGTATGTATCTTTGCTCTATACAAAGGAGAATACTATGATTACAGTTACTGACAAAGCAAAAACTCGTATCGAGGAAATCATGAAGGATGAGCAATATGACAGCAATTACTTTGTGCGTGTTGCTGTAGAAAGTGGCGGTTGTTCGGGATTGAGTTATAAGCTGAATTTCGATAATGAGGAAAAAAAAGGTGATCAATTTTTCGAAGATAAAGGCGTAAAAGTCTGTTTGGATATCAAATCATTTTTGTACCTGGCAGGTACCGAACTTGATTATTCAGATGGTTTGAACGGAAAGGGATTTGAATTTCACAATCCAAATGCAAGCCGTACCTGTGCCTGCGGCGAAAGCTTCTCCGTATAGACGGCCACTTCGATCCACCATAAGCAAAAGAGCCTTGAAATATTTCAAGGCTCTTTTGGTAAGTAACCAAACACTTTTGGTTGCACCAACAAATTATTAGTTTTATAATAAAATATTGACCTATCTTCATTTTGTTAGAATTTTTTTATTTTTTCAACTTTTTAATGGATAAATATTAAAAATTACAACCAAACAGA
>JALAGS010000213.1 GCA_022712315.1 Sphingobacterium sp.
ACAATAACTTGATTTATAGTGCTTTGTAAATTAATTGAGATTTTTCCTTTTTTTTTACATTTATTATTCTTTACATTTATTTAACAGATTTTAACATTTCTGGGAAATAACCAAATAAGGAAAAAAAATGAATAACCAAGGGTACTGAACCTGGCAACGATATCGCATCGTTGTCGTCAGACCTAAAAAAATGACCAAAAACTTAAATAAACCAATATCAACTAAAACAACTAAAGAATAAACATAAATTTTTTTAAACCACCTATTTAGTAAAATTATGATGAAAAAAACGGACAAAAATTGCTGTTTTGATCTCATATTGGGCCAAAAGTTCAATAAGAGGTTTCTGCTTATGAGTTCTCTTCTCATCGGGGGAGGAATGACTACGCATGCATTTGCCAACGGATTAACCAGCCTTGGCAGGGTAGAAGTCGTTTCGTTAATGAAAACCAAAAGCGTACAACAGACGCCTATCAAGGGGGTCGTAAAGGACGCCGCTACAGGTCAGGGTATTACCGGTGTTTCTGTCAAAGTCAAAGGGAGTAGCACTGGAACATCGACAGATGAAAATGGCGCATTTACCGTCCAGGGAAAAGTCGGTGATGTGCTTGTTGTCAGTTACATTGGTTACAAAAGCACCGAGGTAACTGTTTCTTCGAAAGCTGATCTTGCGATTTCATTAAGCGGTTCAGAGGATGCCTTGGAAGAAGTCGTTGTGACAGGTTATTCGGCGCAGCGCAAGAAAGATTTGACTGGAGCTGTTGCTGTTGTCAACGTGAAAGAGTTGAAGACTACACCAGCAGCGAGTGCCGTTGAAGCTTTGCAAGGGCGTGCAACTGGGGTTCAGATTGTAGTAGATGGGGCTCCTGGGTCTACGCCACAGATTAAAATTCGTGGTTATAGTACGATCAACAACAACGAACCACTTTACATCATCGATGGGGTACCTTACGAAGGAAAATTAAGCTGGTTGAACCAAAATGACATTGAGACAATGCAAGTGCTGAAAGATGCATCAGCGGCTTCAATTTACGGATCACGTGCCAATAATGGCGTGGTCATTATTACCACAAAAATCGGTAAAAGCGGAAAACCTCAATTCAACCTTGACTCTTATTATGGTATCCAGGTTCCAAACAGTGGACGTTTTCCAAAAATGTTATCTCCACAACAAACATTGGATATTGAAAATAGATTGGACGGAACAAACAATGTGATGCCTGACTACCTTATTGCCGGGCCTAAAGTAGGTGGTAAGGACGTGATTACTGCCGCGGATGTGGATATGTCAAAATATAAATACGATGCGAGCAGCCGAAGCGATTTTTATCAAATTACCAAAGCAAACAAGGCCGGAACTAATTGGTTTGATGCTTTATCTCAGAATGCACCGACGCAGTCACACCAACTTAGTGTCTTAGGCGGGGGCGAAGATGCTTCTTATGCGATTTCGGGAGGATATTTGAAACAAAAAGGTACCATTATCCATACAGGTTTTGAAAAATACAACCTTCGCTCCAACACTCGCTTTTCTGCCTTCAATAATAAACTACGTTTCGGCGAAAATATGCAGTACAGTTTTACGGAGGGATTTGGTATGGGGGTAAATACCAATACTGCGGGTGATTATATCGGTGAAGGTAGTGCTTTGGGTTTTGCGTATCGTATTCATAATATTATTCCTGTTTATGATGAGGGTGGAAATTTTGCAGGGTCTGTCGGGGGGCAATATGGTAATGGAGAAAATCCTGTCGCTATCGCTTATCGCGCCAAGGATAATAAAAATAAGAGCAATATGTTTTTCGGAAATGTCTTTGGAGAATTTGATATTGTCTCAGGATTAACCTTCCGTAGCAGTTTTGGTATGAAGTATGAAAACTACAATGGTGTTTCTTATACCTATCCAAACCCTGAATTTACAGAAGGAAGTTTTAACAATGGAATTAATGAATTTTTTGGACTGAATAAAGAATGGACTTGGACAAATACTTTAAATTATAAAAAAACATTTAATGAGGCGCATACGTTAAGCATTCTTGCCGGTACGGAAGCTATTCAGAATAGAAATAGGCAGATAAGAGGAAAAGGAAATGGCTTTTTCACGATGTCATCGCTTGATTACCTTTACCTGGATGCCGCTTCAACGGGGCGCGTGAGCGAAGGTAGCGGTTCTGTAGGTTCCTTATTTTCGGTGTTTGGCAAGGTCGATTATTCTTACAAAGATCGTTATATCTTAAGTGCAACAGTGCGTCGCGATGGTTCTTCGAATTTTGGACCGAACAATAAATACGGAACATTCCCCGGTGCGAGTGCTGCCTGGCGCTTGTCGGAAGAAGAATTCATGAAAGGTATTTCGTGGCTTTCGGATTTGAAAATCAGAGCGGGTTACGGGGTTACGGGTAACCAACGTATTCCAGCTAATCAATATTTGAACCGCTACCAGGTTGCTATTAATTCGTCTTCATATCCTATTGACGGAAGTTTGACTTCTGGTATGTGGCACAATGCCTACAGTAATCCTGACGTAAAATGGGAACAAGTATCTGCATTAAACCTCGGGGTGGATTTTACGCTTGCACAAGGTGATTTTGATGGATCTTTCGATTGGTACAATAAAAAGACCAAGGACATGCTGTACCTGTTACCTTTACCTGCTGTTGCTGCAGGCCGTGCCGGATCACCTTATGTAAATATTGGTGATATGCAAAATAAAGGTATCGAGTTTTCATTAAATTATCATTACGGTAGACGTCAAGAAAGTGCATTTAAATTGGATCTGTCCGCTACTATTTCGCGTAACGTGAATAAGATTGTTTCTTTAGCACCGTCAGTAACCCAACAAGTGTACGGTAGTTTTAGAAGTATGGAGACCTCCATCTTAAAACCAGGCGAACCTCTTGGTGCTTTCTATGGCTATAAAGTAATCGGTATTTACTCGGAAGCGGATATGAACAATGCGAGTGTCGCTAAATATGAGGATGGAAAGTCTAGAGCTGGAGGACTTAAATTTGCGGATGTCAATGGGGATGGGAAAATTGATGCAAATGACCGTACAGTTATTGGTAGCCCACATCCTGATTTTGTGTATTCATTCAATATCAATGCGGCTTATAAAAACTTTGATTTTATGGCTTATTTCTATGGCTCAAAGGGTAATCAAAACTATGAAGCAACAAGGTACTTTACAGATTTTGGTGTGTTTAGAGGCCAAAAAAGTACACGCGTACTGGATGAATGGAGTCCAACGAATAGCGGTAGCATGATCCCATCACAGGTGAGAAATGCTTCGGCATACGAGTATGCTTCTTCCAGCTATTATGTACAGGATGCAAGTTTCTTAAAACTGAAAAATCTCCAAGTTGGCTATAACTTCGATACCAATAAAGTGTTTGGTAGTAATACCGGTATCAAGAAACTTCGCGCCTATGTGGGGGTAACAAATCTGTTTACGATTACTAAATATGAGGGGCTTGATCCAGAAGTTACGGCAACACCATCGACTTACCCAGCTTTGGGTGTAGACTTTGGTGTGTATCCACAGGCTCGCCAATACATGTTGGGTGTTAGTCTAGGATTTTAAGGGTTTAGTGATTTAAGTTAAAATTTGATTGAAATGAAAAAAAGAAATATAATTACAGTTTTAGGTATATCATTGACTTTATTAGCCTCTTGTGGGAAATCTTTTTTGGAGCGTGATCCGCAAGCTGAATTGCCTGAGTCTCAAATTGTAAATTCAAAAGGTATAGAAGCATCCCTTATCGGTGCATACGGTATTTTAAATGGGAATGTCAACGGTACTTGGGGGAATTACTCTTCGGCACCAAGTCAATGGTTGTTTGGAGAAGTTGCAGGAGATAATGCACACAAAGGATCTGAGGCTACGGATCAACCGAACATGAATATGATCGAATTCCATACGCCCAATAGTTCTAATGATAACCTGAGCCAAATGTGGGAAGTTTATTATGAAGGCGTATTGAGGGCTAACAATACCCTGCGCATTTTGAAAGCTGACCAAGCAGGTGGAAAAACCGTTACTGCCGCACGCGCGAAAGAAATAGAAGGTGAAGCAAGAGTTTTGCGGGCGCACTATTATTTTTATTTATGGCGTGTTTTCAAAAATCTAGCTTACGTTGATGAGAATACAACAGATGATGAGGCCAAAACGAAACCGAATAAAGATGATGTGTTGCCTAAAATTATCGATGATTTAAAAGCTGGAATTGCCAATCTGCCAGCGACAAAAATTAATAGCCAGGCGGGGCGTATGGATCAGAATATCGCGAAAGCTTATCTCGGTAAAGTTTACCTTTACCAGAAAAAATATGCGGATGCGCTGGTTTTGTTTAAGGAGGTTATCGGAGCAAAAGATCTTCGTACGATGCCTTATCAAAATAACTTTAATGTCCTTACAAAAGATGGTCCAGAAGCATTGTTGGTCTCAAAACACGTGATCAACCCTGATGGATCTGGTGATAATGCCAATGTCGGTGATATGTTGTCGGGATTAAACGGAAGTAATCCTGTTGGTTGCTGTGGTTTCTATCAGCCGACTATTGATCTGGTCAATGCATATAAAGTTGATGCGAACGGACTACCATTATTGGATGGTTCTTACCGTAACAATCCATATAAATCAGACTTCGGTTTGTCTGATGATGCTAAGAAGGCTTATAAACTTGATGTGACGCTTCGTTTTGACCCGCGTTTAGATTATACAGTCGGCCGTAGGGGGGTAAATTTCTATGATTATGGTGTCATGCCAGGTGATGCATGGATTCGTGAAGTGAGCTCAGGAGGACCATTTGTTGGTATAAAAACAATGATTCCTAAAAGCTTGCATGCAACGCATACGGCATCTGGGGCCGCCTATATTACAGACTTGGATGTCAATATTATTCGTTTAGCTGATGTTGTCTTAATGGCGGCAGAATGTCAGGTTGAATTGGGTGATTTGGGTGCAGCAATGAATCTAGTAAATGCAGTACGTGAGCGTGCGGCTAAATTACCTCCAAAAACGACTGGCGATAATGTAGCAGCGGCCGTATATGTGGTAAAACCCTATACTTCTTTTCCGGACCAAAACTATGCACGTAAAGCTGTTCGTTTTGAGCGCCGTCTTGAGTTGGCGATGGAAGGACATCGTTTCTATGACCTCGTGCGTTGGGGTGAGGCAAAAACTGTATTGGAAAGTTATGCAACGTTTGAAGGTGGTTTTATGTCCCGTTACAAAGGTTTGAATTATAAACCACAAAACGACTACTTCCCAATTCCGCAAGCGCAGATTGATAGAAGTGGAGGTGCTTTGACACAAAATCAGGGATATTAATACTTGATCTTATCTAAAAAGAAACGGAGGGACATTGTCCCTCCGTTTCTTTTTAGATGTAGTTTGTATCTGAATTTTGGCAGTTGATGGAAAAGAGTTCCTACAGTTTTTTGTATGTTTGAACTGATGAAAAAAATTTTAAGTGCATTGTTGTTACTCTGGTTTATTCCGGCTGTTACTTTTAACGCAAAAGCGCAGGGTTTTGAGGATGTTTATCAGCTGTTTCAAGAATCTAAAATATTAAATGATCATTTTGTTGGATTTTCTTTATATGACCTAAATACCAATAAATATGTCATGGACATTAATGGCAATAAGCATTTTACACCAGCTTCAAATACGAAAATGTATACCACCTATGCTGCTTTGGCACTGTTGGGCGATTCAATTCCTGGTTTGGAGTATGTGGAACGCGGAGACTCGCTGCTTATCTGGGGGACAGGTGATCCAACATTTTTACATAATAGATTGGACACCCGGGTGGTATATAATTTTTTGAAAAATACAAACAAACGCATTTTTGTCATACCGGGGACTATGAAAAATAAGTTCTTTGCGCATGGGTGGGCCATGGAGGATTTTGAAGCTTATTACCAGCCTGAAATAAGTACATTTCCTATTTATGGCAATGTGGTTACTTTTCGGCAAAAAGGTTACAATTATCTGGTGACCTCTCCATCGAGCTTCCAAAATGCATTAGACTTTTTGCCGGACCCCAAGTCTGGCGATTTCGAACTCTCCCGTTCATTTCGAGCCAATTCCTTTTGGATGTCCAAACGACCCGTTCCGAGCGGCTATGTCAATGAAGTCCCCTTTATCTATTCCGATAGCTTATTTATTAAATTATTGTCGGATAGTTTAGGTAAATCTGTGACCTTATTGTCTTACCAAAAACCAAACAATACCAAGATACTCTATTCAGGCAGCACCAAAAATTTAATCCGTGAAATGATGCTACCCAGTGATAATTTTATTGCTGAACAGTTTTTGATGATGTGCTCGTGGAAACAATTCGGCCAATTTGATACATACTTGGTGCGGGACTGGATGAAGAATAACGTTTATAAATATTTTTCGGCAGAGGTCGCTATTTTTGATGGTTCGGGGCTGTCATCTTACAATAAAGTGACTCCACAGAACAATGTGGATCTGTTGGTACTCTTGAAAAATAAACTGCCTGATGAAAAGGAACGCTTTCGTCTTTTCCCTGCTGGCGGTGTGGATGGTACCCTGAAACGAACTTATAGCAAAGATCTCGGTGAACCTTTTGTTTTTGCTAAAACAGGAACCATCACTTCGGTCTATAATCAAAGTGGTTATCTGATCACACGGACAGGACGACGCTTAGCATTCTCTTTTATGAATAATAATTATATAGATGATCGAGCAAGTACAATTCGTCAAGAAATGGCTAAAATAATTACTTATATTCGTCAAACTTATTAAGCCAATTTAAATGGAAGCAATTGTAAAAAACAATAAAAAATTGATTCGTTCTTGGGCCATGTTCGATTGGGCCAATTCTGCATACAACCTTGTTATTACTTCCACGATATTCCCTGTTTATTATACCGCAATTACGACCACAAAAGAACATGGTGATGTGGTCAGTTTCTTTGGTATAGAGGTCGTCAATACTGCTCTTTCCAACTTTTCTTTGGCCTTTGCCTATCTGTTGATGTCTTTTTCCTTGCCCTTTATTTCTTCGTACGCTGATGCGAAGGGAAAAAAGAAACAGATTATGAAATTCTTTACCTATATAGGGGCGATTGCATGTATGTGCTTGTTTTTTTTCAAGCTTGATACTTTGGAAATCGGTATTATCTGTTTCGTTCTTGCTGCAATGGGTTATATTGGCGGTGTTTTGTTTAATAATTCCTATTTACCGCTTTTAGCTACCGTTGATCAGCAGGATAAGGTGAGTGCGCAAGGTTTTGCTTACGGTTATATCGGCTGTGTTACTTTACAGATTCTCTGTTTTATAGTAGTTCTTAAACCCGAATGGTTTGGTATTACAGATGCTTCATTACCAGCTCGTATATCGTTTCTAATGGTTGGGTTATGGTGGCTTGGGTTTTCAATGATTCCGTTTAAATATTTACCCAAAATTGACGCGACTGAGAATAACACCGGTAAGAGTTTTGTACAAAATGTACGTGATGAATTCGGGCATGTGATCCAAAAGATCAAAGGGATTCCTGAAATCAAACAGTTTCTGCCGGCTTTTTTCTTTTATGCCATTGGGGTTCAGACCTTGATGATTGTGGCCTCTTCCTTTGGAGAGAAAATACTACATTTAGGTGCGGAAAGGTTGATCGCTACAATCCTTCTCATTCAGCTTGTAGCCATCTTAGGTGCATTTTTAATGTCGTATTTATCTACGCTTTTTGGAAATATTAAGGTTTTGATTGTTGTGGTAATGATCTGGATAGGAATCTGTATCTCGGCATTCTATTTAGCAACCCCACTTCAGTTTTATATCATCGCTGCACTGGTCGGATTAGTCATGGGTGGAATACAGTCACTATCGCGTTCAACCTATTCGAAACTAATCCCGACAGATATCAAAGATACGACTGCCTTCTTTTCTTTTTATGATGTTACTGAAAAGGTCGCTATTGTTATTGGATTATTCTCATTTGGGTTTATAGAGCAGGTAACGCATAATATTCGATACTCTGCATTGGTTCTTTCTTTATTTTTTGTAATTGGATTGTTACTTTTGGTGCGGATATTAGTGTCCAATAAATCTTAATTTTATTGATTAAATTAAATATGAAAGTAGAACTTTTTGTTCCTTGTTTTATAGATCAGCTTTATCCTGAGACCGCATTTAATACGGTTCGTTTATTAGAAAAGGTCGGTTGCGAGGTCGTCTACAATCCCGAACAGACATGCTGTGGTCAGCCTGCTTATAACGCTGGATTCTGGGATGATGCAAAACAGGTTGGACGGAAGTTTTTAGGTGATTTCTCGGGAGATCATGTGATTATTTCTCCTTCAGCTTCTTGTACTGGTATGGTTAGGCATGGTTATAATGATTTATTCGCAAATTCGGCGGATTCTCATCAATGTCATAAAATACAGCAACAAGTGATGGAAATTTCTGATTTTTTGGTAAACGTGCTGAAAAAAGAGTATTTTGGAGCTGAATTGGAGGGTGTTGCGGTATACCACGATTCTTGTTCGGCTCTACGTGAGTGCAAAATTAAAGATGAACCACGGAAATTATTGAGTAAGGTCTTAGGACTTGAAATGGTGGAGGTGAAAGATAGTGAAACATGCTGTGGATTTGGTGGAAGTTTTGCTGTAAAATTCGAAGGAATATCCGCCGCAATGGCTGAGCAAAAAGTGCGTAATGCACTTGATTTGAATGCAGATTACATCATTTCAACTGATTCATCCTGTTTGCTGCAGCTGCAATCCTATATCGATAAACATAAATTACCTATTCAGACAATGCACCTTGTTGATGTGTTGACCACTGGTTGGGGAAATATTTAAATAACACATTAAATCTAAACACATGAATTCAAGAAGAGATTTTCTTAAAAACCTTGCATTAGCATCTGCTGGTATAGCATTAGCTCCTTCATTGGAGAGTTTTGCGGTAGCAAAGAAAGATTGGTTTGACATTTCCCTAGCTGAATGGTCATTGCATAAATCCTTATTTAAAGGAGACTTGAACAATTTGGATTTCCCTGTATTAGCGGCCAAAAAATATGGCATCTATGGTGTGGAATATGTAAATCAGTTTTTTAAAGATAAGGCTAATGACAATAATTACCTTACCGAGCTAAATATGCGTGCAAAAGATAATGGTGTTCGTAATGTGCTCATTATGATTGATGGTGAGGGAAATCTTGGCGATGAAGATGAGACGAAGAGAAAACAAGCGGTACAAAACCATTATAAATGGATCTCTGCTGCTAATTTCCTGGGTTGTCATGCAATTCGTGTCAACGCGGCCGGAAAGGGCACGCCGGAGGAAGTGAGTAAACGTGTTGTTGAAAGTTTAACGGCATTATCTGATATCGGTAAAAAAGCTGGAATCAGTATTATTGTAGAAAATCATGGCGGTATATCTTCACATGGAGACTGGTTAGCCAATACATTAAAAGCTGTCGGAAGCAAGTATTGTGGCAGTCTACCGGATCTTGGTAATTTTTATGAATATGACCGTTATCAAGGTGTAACAGATCTGATGCCTTATGCGCATGGTGTAAGTGCTAAAACGCACGATTTTGATGCCAACGGTAATGAAACGCAAATTGATTATGAGCGCATGTTGAAGATTGTTAAAAAAGCAAAATTCAAAGGCTATGTGGGAATCGAATACGAAGGAAGTAAGCTGAGTGAAGAAGAGGGTATTTTTGCTACTAAAAAATTATTGGAACGTTTGCGTCCATTGATTTAATATAACACGGAATGGTAGGGTTCTTTTCAGTCGATGAAAAGAACTTTACTATTTGTACGGGATGCTGGTTTATATATTTCTTTATTTAGAAGCGATATTAAATGAGCAGTTCACTTGTTAGAAACCTATTTTAGTCTTCATTATCCAATTGATAGGGATGAAGATAATTGAACAGCCTCGCTATGTAATGATGAGGATCATCAGATTTTTCCATTTGCTGATGAAAGAACAATAAATGGAAATCGCGCTACCTTATTTTGAAAAATAACTATTAAAAAAACATGAATTTTGAAAAAAATGCTGTTCTTGAAACCCATTTGCAAAAAGTAGGGGCAGAGCATGTATTGGTACAAGGGCATCCTGCCGGCTTGTTTGTATTATTCTTCACAGAAATGTGGGAACGTTTCAGCTATTATGGTATGCGGGCGCTATTGGTGAATTTTCTGGTTTCTACCCTAGCACAGCACGGCTGGGGCTGGACGAATTCGGAGGCAATGAAGCTCTATGGCTTGTATACCGGGATGGTATTTTTAACACCTCTTTTCGGTGGAATTATTGCTGATCGATTCACCGGTTACAAGAAATCAATTATGGTTGGCGCGATAATTATGACTCTAGGGCATATTTCTATGGCTTTAGAAGGGCTTAATAAAAGTTTCTTTTTGGCGGGTCTGGTGCTGATTGTTTTGGGAAATGGTTTGTTTAAGCCAAATATTTCTTCCATGGTTGGAAAATTATATCCTGATAAAGGAGGTAAAAAGGATGCGGGGTATACCATCTTTTATATGGGCATCAATGGTGGCGCATTTTTGGGTATGATGTTGTGTGGATATATAGGAGAAAAGATTGGCTGGCATTACGGTTTTGGACTTGCGGGCATATTTATGTTTTTGGGTATGTTACAGTTCTATTTCGCACAACCGATCTTTGGAAAAATTGGAAATACACCAGAAAAGCAGGAGGAAACGGAGGAGATTACAACAGGCCAAGAAGAAAATCCGAAACATGTTGTCCGTGACCGGTTGCTGGTCATTGCCATTTTTATGTTGTCGAGTATCGTTTTCCATTTAGCTTTTGAACAGGCCGGCGGCTCTATGACGATCTTTGCAAAAAATTATACACAGCGGGTTTTAAGTGGAGAAGTGGCGGTTTTATTTAAGTGGTTTGATGCTGCATTGACTGTCTTGCCAATTGTGGTAATTACTGGGGTACTGTTTGTTTTAGCGAAGAAAATTATTCGTAAATATCCTATGATTATAATTTTTTCGAGCATTTCTTTTGTGATCATCTGGTCTTTGTGTCTTTGGAAAGTCTATCGGGAATATTATGGTATGAATTCGGAAGTTACGGTATCTTGGTTTCCCATGTTGAATTCGTTCTTTATCATTACGCTGGCAACATCATTTAGTAAAATATGGGAGAAAGTATGGAACCCTTCTGGTCCGATTAAATTTGCTATGGGACTGACATTGGTCGGGGTTGGTTTTGCGGCCTTATCTATTGGGAGCTCAGAGATTCCTACTGGTGCAAAGACGGCCTCGGTGAGTATGATCTGGCTGGTGCTGGCTTACTTTTTTCATACGGTGGGCGAATTATGCATAGGTCCGGTTGGGCTATCGTATGTGAGTAAGTTATCGCCAAAAAAATTCCTTGGACTATTGTTTGGTTTTTGGTTTTGTGCCAACGCCATTGCTAATTTTATAGGAGGCTTTATTGGGTCATATATTGATAAGATTACCGAATCTCATTCAATGTCTTATTTCTTTGCTGTGTTTACAGTGATTCCGATGATAGCGGCGGTATTCCTTATTCTAGGTAATAAAAAAATAAAAAAGATGATGCATGGAATTGATTAATTCATAGAAAAATAGTGTATCTTCAAACGATTTTTATCAAAATAAAAATAAAACCTGAGTTATAAAACAATTATTGAAATTATATGAATCAAGAAAAAGATCAAGTTCTTGTAGCGCATCTTGCTAAACAGGGGATCGATGACAAGATGGTAAATGGACATCCTGCCGGATTATTTGTGCTATTCTTTACGGAGATGTGGGAACGGTTTAGTTACTATGGTATGCGGGCATTGCTGACTTTGTTTTTAATAAGTTCTATTGCTGATGGAGGATGGGAATGGAGTAATGAACGGGCCATGAAACTGTACGGTTTGTATACTGGTTTCGTCTATTTAACACCATTGATAGGTGGAATGATTGCGGATAAGCTGACGGGGTTTAAAAAGGCAATCTTGATCGGAGCTTTGGTGATGACCTTGGGGCATTTGTCTATGGCATTTGAAGGAGTAAATTCAAACTTCTTTTATCTTGGTCTTGTTTTGATGATCCTTGGGAATGGGATGTTCAAACCCAATATTTCTTCTATGGTGGGCAATCTTTATCCAGATCAAAGCCCTAAAAAAGATGCCGGTTATACAATATTCTATATGGGGATCAATGCAGGTTCTTTTTTAGGTATGCTTCTATGTGGTTATATTGGTGAGAAGATAGGCTGGCATTATGGCTTTGGGCTTGCCGGAGTATTTATGTTTTTTGGAATGTTACAGTTTTATTTTGGACAAAAGATATTCGGAATCATTGGGGATTCGCCGAAAGCACTTCAGGCTTATCATGAGAAAAAAATTAAAAACCATGAAGAAGAGGAAGAGGTTATCCCTGCGCATGTTGTCCGTGATAGATTAATTGTTGTCACCATATTTATGTTGGCTAGTGTGGTTTTCTTTCTATCTTTTGAACAAGCTGGAGGCTCAATGTCAATCTTTGCTAAAGATTATACACAAAGGGTGCTGTCTGGAAGTTCAGCAGTAACATTTAAATGGATCGATACTATTTTAACCATTGTGCCCATTGTCATCGTGACAATTGTCTTAACAGCATTGGCTAGAAAGATCTATAAACAATATCCATTGACAATTTTATTTACAGGTGTCTCATTTGGAATAATTTGGTGTTTGGGTCTATGGAAAGTATTTAGGGAGATTGGCATAACCGGTTCAGAAGTCGGGGCCTCTTGGTTTCAGATATTGAATGCATTTTTTATTATTTCACTTGCATCGTCATTTAGTAAATTCTGGGAGAAAATATGGAATCCTTCTGGACCTGTTAAGTTTGCGCTAGGTTTAATATTAGTAGGTATCGGATTTGCAGCATTGGCTTATGGGGCGAGCGAGGTCCCGCAAGGGGCGAAAACAGCGTCAGTTAGCATGATTTGGCTAGTAATCGCTTATTTTTTCCACTCAGCGGGTGAGCTTTGTCTGTCACCTGTTGGTTTGTCTTACGTCAGTAAACTTTCTCCAAAGAAATTTTTGGGGCTTCTTTTTGGTTGTTGGTTCTGTGCTTCGGCGATAGCTAACTTTATCGGCGGATTTTTAGGCTCCTATATTGATAGAATTACAGAAGAACATTCAATGTCTTACTTCTTTATGATATTTGCCATAGTTCCTGGAGTTACTGCGCTGCTATTGATTATCTTTAACCCAATGTTGAAAAAAATGATGCATGGTATCAATTAGTAAAATTTGATATTCTCATAAGAAAGAAGGGCTGATCACATGA
>JALAGS010000214.1 GCA_022712315.1 Sphingobacterium sp.
TTATATTTTTATAATGTTAAAATAATATTAAGGCTGTTTAGCTTGTTTGTGGTACTTTTGACTTTTAATAACTATTTAAACAGACAAAAAAAAGATTTTATATATCAAGATATGGGGATATTTTCAAAACTGTTTGGAAACAAAACTCAAGATTCAAAAGTAAAGGTAGTAGGTAAATTGGCCTTCCTGGAGGTGGATATGCACAACCATATCCTTCCCGGTATAGATGATGGAAGTCAATCTATTGAACAATCAATAGCGTTGTTGAAAGGACTTGGACGAATGGGGTTCGAGAAATTTATTTGTACGCCACATATTATGGATGGTGTTCATCCAAATTCGATTCGTACGATTGAAGCTTCGAAGGATAAGTTATTGGCTGGACTAAAAGGCAGGCCTGCTATGCCGGAAATTCATGCTGCTGCTGAGCATATGATTGATGATGGAATTGCAGCACTCATTGACTCGAATGAGCTTTGTGTCATGCCTGGTGGTTATGTGCTGATCGAGATGTCTTATTTACAGGAGTCAAAAGCGCTATTTCAAACGATATTGGATATTCAAAATCTTGGTTATCAGCCTATTTTGGCGCATCCAGAACGTTATAATTATTATCATTATAACTTTAATATGTATAAGCAGATTAAGGATGCAGGTTGTATGTTACAGCTCAACTTGCTATCGATCAGCCGATATTATGGTGTTGAAGTGAAATCTGCTGCCTTGACGATGATTAAATCTGGAATGTATGATTTTGTGGGTACGGATGTGCACCACGAACGACATTTGACTGCCCTGGAAGATGTTGTGGCCAAATACCCGGTCCGTGAACTACTAAAAACCTGCCCGATATTAAATCCATCGCTGCAGGACCATTTAGGGAACAGTAAGAATACGATCGCTGCTGGTTAATATAAAATCCCATAAAGTATAGAAAAGAGACGCTTAGGTGTCTCTTTTTTTGTGGAAATTCTATTCTCTAGGCAGAAGTACCTTGTAAAATTCATCCTTTTTGTGACGCAATAAAGTGGTGCGCTTAAGTTTTACGCTGCATTACTTGGCCTTCTTTGCCATTTGTTGGGGCATTGGCCGAGGTCAATTATTTTCGTCGTCGTTTATGGTTTGTCCGTATGGATATTTCGAAAATTTGGCTACTTTTGGTTTTAGCATTTTTCATATGAGAGGAAACAGAATTTTTATTCAAGACTGGATAGCACACCATACTTATCAAAAAACAAACGACATAGATAGTTATTACTTACGTGTTGCAAATGAAATCAATGATAGTTTATCTACGTTATGGTTTGAGGAGCAAGAAACAAATGATCTTATACACACAGATGCTTTAAAGACATTGAGTATCTATCTGACGTGTTACTTAGAAGACGTTATTGCAAAAATTGGAATTTTTGCTGCATTTAGAACGATCCATACAGAACTGTACAATCAACTGTTGCCTTTCTATCCTAATAATGACCTAACGGATTATTATGTTGAGGATATTAATAGTGAAGATATTGCTGTATTGACTTGGTTGTTTTTCAGTGAACGCAATCCCCATCTGTTTATTGATCCCCGTGGTCGTTTGATCCAGTTGGTTACAGATTTGGCCTATTCGATCTTGGAAGAGCATTATGAAGTTGCTCCTGAAAATGAAAAGTTAAAGCTGGAATATGTTTTGGATGAAGATGCGAACTATTTCGAGGTCCGAAATTTTATTGAAAAACTTGTTGCTACAAATTACCTGACAGCAGGTGAATATAATACCAATCTCAACCATCTGATGCAAGTTGCGGAAATTGGACGGTATCAGCATGATCAGAATCAGCTACAGCAGATGATCTATCGTGTTCGAGACAACCATTTCAATAATTACCGACTGCATTTGTTTGCATTGAAGTCATCTGAATTTGTCGCTGAGGTGATTGGAAAAGAACATCCGCTATATCGTATTGTCAAAACCTTAGGGAACCGTATCAATAGCTTTTTTGAATACGTCAAAGCGGACGAGCACTATGTGCATGTAAAACATATCAGTACAAAAACTGCATTCAAAATCTTCAAAGATTCTATACAGCAATTTGTTGAACCTACAGAAACCTTATCTTTCTATATGGAAATTGTACCTTGGAAAGATGCATGGAACTTATCTGGAATTATGACTGTTGTCAACGCTGAGGAGATAAATTTTGATTTACCAGAGCAGTATGAGATGACCTATCGTATAGAAGCGATGAATGGTAAGGATAAGAGTTTGAAGAAAAACGAGAAGCAGCTGAAAGATATGGGCAAATTATTCCAATCGGAACATAAGGCAGCTGTTGCATTTATGGAAGGAAAGGAAGTGAAGGAATTTGCAACGGATTTTTTCAAAAAGTATCAGCAAAAATATCCGAGCAGGGAAGACTCTCCACTTCCCGAGTCAAATTTGGATCTAACGGAAGATGCTAAAGTTACGGTTTTCTTTAATCCGAAGACAGGGCTAGAAGTTTTTGGCGGTATTGAAGAATTCTTCCCCTTGAAGAATAACAGCTTTATGGAGGAAGATAGTCAGGAGGTGCCTTATGCTCGCTATTTCCTGAATCTTTTGGTCGAGGATTTCTTCCCGAGCGAGTTGCCTAAGTATTATGTTAATCTGTTTAAGGCTGAGGTAGACAAACAGTTTTTCTTTCCTGTGAGCGATGAGGTACTTGATTTCTTTCTCCGTTTCTATAAACGAGGAAGCTATTTCTTAGGGCCGTTTCCGCTATTAAAGTAGCAGGTGCTAATCAGTATTTAATAGAATTAAACGAAAAATCCCATTGCCTCTAGGTAATGGGATTTTTTTTGGTGTAAGATACGCTATACATCCGTCCAGTGGGAAATGTTTTTTACCTATCCCATGATTGGTGTTAATTTAATATAAAATGATTATAACTAAAATGTTATCACTAGCTGTTTTTCAACCTGCGGTCCAAATGTCCCATGCAATTCATTGGAATATTTCAAAAAATTCTAACTAAACTTGTAGGATCAATTATTTGTGATGAAGCATGCCTATTGAAAATAACAGTGATTTGGATTTTAAAACCTTCTTTTTGTCGTATAAGGACAAAGTATATAAATATGCCTATTTACACCTAAAGGAAGAGCCCGCTGCAGCAGATTTGGTCCAGGAAACATTCTCTAGAATCTGGAAAAAATGGGCCGAATTGGATGGAAGTAAAAATCCGCAGTCTTATCTCTATACGATTGCCCGGAATCTTGTATTTGATGAGCTTCGGAAGCAAAAGGTCCGATTCCAATTTCAAGTTTCAGATGTTGATCAGACCCAATTAGTGGACAATTCAAATGAGGAAACCATCCGATTTAAGGATCTGGAACGCGTTTATCGGGAAGCTGTTGCAAAACTTCCAAAGGCACGTCTTGAAATTTTTCTTTTGAGTAAGGAAGAGTTTTTGGATAATCAGGAGATTGCGGATAGGCTCGGTATTTCTGTTAATACAGTCCGGGATCAATTGGTGAAAGGCAATAAATTTGTACGCCAATACATTCTAGATCATTTTGAGATTTCAATAGCCTTATTGATTTTCTTAAATATTTTTTAGAGCAGCGTCGTCTTCGCGTCCTCTAGGTACGTATATGTATTTAAAGACGGATAGAGATGATGAATTCCAAAATAGCTGCTTTATATAAAAAATTCCTAAAGGGGGAGTTAGGTCCCGAGGAAACCGCTATATTTCTTGATTTACTTACTTCTTGTGAAAGGGACGAGCTTCCGGACCTGGAGGAGGTTGTTGCATTGGACGACAGTGATTGTGAACTAAACAAAACAACTTCCGAAAATATTTTCTTCACGATTACAGGTACGCCGTTGCGTACACGGACAGTACCTATTTGGAAAAAAAGATGGTCTGTTATCTCTGCTGCTGCTTGTCTGCTGTTGATCGGTCTCGCTTTCTTATTTCAAGTTAAGTTTGGGGAGCAGCATAAGAACCCAGCCTACGCAACTGTCCATTATTCCAATCCGACAAAATTTGTGAAGCGTCTCATCCTGCCAGATGGTACACATGTTTCTCTGCGGCAGGGAGCACAGATTGAATTGTTGTCAGATTTTGATACAGACAGCTTACGTCGGATCAAACTTTCAGGCGAAGCCTTTTTTGAAGTCGCCAAAAATCCTGAGCAACCTTTTGTGATAGCCAGTTCGGGGGACTTTGATGTTCGTGTGCTGGGCACAGCCTTTAACTTAAACTGTTCGCAGGGGCACAGCCGTTTGGTATTAAATCATGGCCGCGTATGTGTATCTCGTGGGAAGGAATATTCCATTGTGAAACCTGGGCAGCAAGTGGCCTATGATGAGCGACAAAAACAATTTGATGTATCCAAAGCGGATACGACCAGTGCAACAAACTGGAAGAGTGATCTTTTATCGTTTAATCAAGTTCCTCTTACCCAGATCGTCGCCGATCTCAATAACCTTTATCCGGATAGTAACCTCGAATTGATAGACTCTTTCCGGACAGAAAGTTATACGGGTTATCTACCAGCAAGTGATCTAGAAAAATCACTTACAATGCTTAATACCGCATTTAATCAAACAATTATCCATAAAAAGTAATTTATGAAAAGAACCAATTACTATTTAAAACTTATGGGAAGTGCTTTGCTCTTTCAGTCGCTCGCACTTCAGACCATGGCCTCGCAATTTTCGACCAGTGAAGGAATTGGGAAAATCCTCACACGAATGGAACAAAAATTTAATGTCAAATTTGGCTATGACGCTTCGATATCAAATCAAAAAGTCAATGACTTAGCAGATTTGAATACATTGAAAAAGGAGCAGATTGTTCAATTTATTCAGACGATTTCAGATGGAAATCTTGAGGTCAAGAAAATTGATGAGAAGCTGTATGTGATTTCGAAGAAAAACAGCAACGATGTCATCGTGAAGAATGAAAAACCGGTTTCCGCTGTCGCCAACGAGATCAGAGGCAAGGTTGTCGATCAGGAAACAGGCCAGCCTATCGCTGGTGTGACGGTCCGGGTAAAAGGGACAGCCACTGCTGTTACGACCGACGAAAACGGTACATTTCGGTTACCTGCTGGGACAGATGGGGCTTTACTTCAGATTTCCTATGTCGGATACGAAAGCATTGAAATTTTAGCTACGCAAGCTGGAACAATAAAACTTGTTAAATCATCTGAATCATTGGAAGAAGTCGTTGTCACCGCATTAGGGATTAAAAGGGAGCAACGCGCATTGGGTTATTCAACTCAAAGTGTGAAAGGAGAGGATTTAACCCGGGTGAAAGGGGTAGATGTAGGAACGACCCTGACCGGACGTATTTCTGGTGTACGTGTTATGAATAGTACAGAATTTAACAAAACACCGCAAATACAAGTGCGTGGGTTGACACCGATTTTAGTCATTGATGGTGTGGCTTACGAGAATATGGATCTCAGGGATGTTCCTGTTGATAATATCCAGGATATGACGGTACTGAAAGGTGCTACAGCCACTGCCCTTTATGGAAGTAAGGGTCAAGGTGGAGCAATCATGATCACGACCAAAAAAGGTTTAGCAGAGAAAGGAACGGAAATTACAGTAAATAGTAACAATATGTTCTTTTCAGGGTATTTAGCGCTTCCTGAAGTACAGCATAGCTATTCTTCTGGAGAGTCCGGTAAATTTAACAATGACGATTATGTATGGGGAGATAAATTGGATATCGGTCGAACCGCTGAACAATGGAACCCAATTAGCAAACAATATGAAGTAAGTGAGCTCACATCTCGAGGTAAGGACAATTTTAAAAACTTTTTGGAGCCAGGGTTTATCACCAACAATACGGTCAGCTTTACAAATCAAGGGGAACACGGAAGCATACGGACATCCATTAACCATATTTATAATAAAGGGCAGTATCCCAATCAAAAGTTGAACTTGACAAATATTTCGGTTACCGGAACAACCAAGATCAGCGAGAAGTTTGATTTGGAAACCAGGCTGGGATATAACAGAAGTTCCTCATCTAATAATTTTGGTTCTGGCTATAACGATCAAGGGTACATCTATAATATCCTGGTATGGACGGGACCCGAATATAACCTGAAAGATTATAAAGACTATTGGCTGGTAAAAGACCAATCTCAAAATTGGATGTATAAAGGCTGGTATGACAATCCTTATCTGATAGCACATGAAAAGGTTACACCCGAATTGGTCAATAAGGTGAATGCCGCTGTTACCCTAAATTATAAGGTCAATGACTGGGCAAAATTTATGGTTCGATCGGGTTATGATTATTATGGCAAGTCAAGGACGCAACAAAATCCTATCGGCATATATGGAACACGAGGTGGATTTGAAGATTTTGGCGGATTTGATAGCAAGGGTAAATACATGAAAGCCGATTATGACGGTTTTGCAACGACGAACGATGCGATCTTTACCGCCAAGAAAAATTTTGGCGACTGGGGAGTTGATGGACTATTGGGTGGTTCCATTTTCTATAGCAAGGATAATAATCTGATCGCGAATACTGTTAACGGTCTGTCCATTCCAGGATTCTACTCATTACGGAATTCAATTGATCCGGCAAAGGCGGTCGAGTCCCGGATTAAAGAAATGCGGAATGGTCTTTATGGACGTCTTTCTTTGTCTTGGCGAAATGCGATCTTTTTGGAAGCTACTGGACGTAATGATTGGGTATCAACGTTAACAAAGGATCATCGCTCATATTTTTATCCTTCAGTTTCTGGAAGTGTTGTTGTTACGGATCTGCTTCCATCAAAACCTACGTGGTTGGATATGTTTAAAGTTAGGGGTTCTTGGGCCATTACCAAATCTGTATTGGATCCATATGAAGTGCATTCAACTTTTACAGTAACGAGTAATGTTTGGAATGGTTTGCCGACAGCTTCCTATCCAAATATTATCAAGGATTTCTCGATTTCGCCTACGCAACGTGATTTGACAGAGTTCGGGTTTGATTTTGCGGTATTGAACAATCGGTTATATGGTAATTACACGCGCTATTATCGTTTGTTGCACAATCAGATTGTCAAAGCAAAAATATCAAAAACAACTGGATTTGAGGAGCGCCTGATCAATACGAAAGAAGAAGAGATGACTAAAGGACATGAAATCACATTGGGGGGAACGCCGATTAAGCATGAAAATTTCCAATGGGATGTTACGATGAACCTTTCTCAGAATATGCGTTATTTCCATAAGCTAGACCCCCAGTATTCAAAAGATGCGTTATATGTTAAAGAAGGGCTGCGGGCCGATTATATCGAGTATAAGGACTGGGAGCGTTCACCGGATGGGCAAATGATATTAAATAGTTCTGGGATGCCAATTTCAGCTCAATATGCGAATCAATTGGTAGGCTATACTGCGCCAAAATGGTTTTGGGGTTTATCAAATCAGTTTCGTTATAGAGACTTCTCATTTGGTTTTAGTTTAGATGGGCGAATCAAAGGAATGTCCTATTCAACAATGAATGCTCGGCTGTGGCAGACAGGTTCTCATCCTGATTCAGATACTCCATACCGGTATGAAGAAGTTGTTAACGGAAATAAAACATTTATTGCTCCAGGTGTTAAAATCGTTTCTGGTAGTGTTACTTACGATAAGTATGGTCAGATTGCAGAAGATACGCGTGTATTTGCGCCAAACGACAAAGTGGTTTCTTATGAAGGGTATTACAAACGAGCCTATTCGGGCCGATGGAACTATTGGGATGAAACATTCATTAAACTACGTGAATTGTCACTTAGTTATCGAATGCCCGATAAGATCGCTTCGAAGTTTAAAGCGAAACGTGCCAGTATCGGTGTGACAGGGCAAAATTTATTGTTGTGGACCAAAGAGTTTCGTTTCTCAGATCCAGATGTGGGTTCTGAAGATTTAAGTTCACCATCGATGCGTTACATTGGTTTTAATATTAACCTAACTTTTTAAAAATTACATGACAAATATGAACATGAAAAGATTATTGACGTATATCACCTTTGGTACTTTGGTGATGTCGACAAGTTGTTCCAAGTTTGATGAGATCAATACCAATCCTGAGACACCATCGGTTGTTAAACCTTCCATGTTGGCTACTCGTATAATTTTAAATTTGGCACGCCAATCCTCAACAAAAGGTTTTATGCAGCCTTATATGCTTACCAAAGAGATTGCTTGGACAGAATTAACAGAGGGATATCAATATAATAGCCTCGGTGAATGGGATATTTCGATGACCTCGATCAACGATGCTCATTTTATGGGAGAGTTTGCAACACGCGAAAAACTCAAGAACTCTTATAATGGTCTGATGTATTTTGCTCGTGCCATGAAGTTTTACGAGGGGACAATGAGTGTTGGAGATATTCCCTATAAAGATGCATTAAAAGGGGAAACGGATAAGGTTTATTTCCCTAAATATGATACTCAAAAAGATGTATTTTTAGGTGTTTTGACTGAATTGGAGCTTGCAGATAAACTCTTTTCGGAAGGTGAAAAATTTGATGGTGATCCATTGTTCGCCGGGGATGTTACGAAATGGCGCAAATTGGTAAACAGTTTTGCATTAAATGTTCTTATTCAATTAAGCAAAAAAGAAAGTGATGCCGATCTGAAGATAAAGGATCGTTTTAAATCAATCTTGACCAGTAAACCGATTTTTGGCAGTAATGCAGATAATTTTCAAGTCGTTCATGAGGACAAAGCCAGCCAAACCTATCCTTTTTATAAGATTAGTAATAGTTTTGTTATTTATCCTATTGTTTCGACAGAGATTATTGACCGATTGAAACAATATCAAGATAGACGATTATTTTATTATGCGAATCCTTCCGCTTTGCAAATCACAAACGGAAAACAGTCGAATGATTTCAGCGCGTACGTTGGGACAGATCCTTCACTTTCCTTTAGTGAAATTGCTGAGTTAAAAAAGAAAAATGATTATTCTAAGTTGAATGACCGTTATACCGAACTAGTTAGTGGTGAACCAACACAGCAATACAGTTATGCACATCTGTGTTTTGTGATAGCCGAAGCTGCGGCGCGGGGCTGGGTTGCCGAATCGTCCGTTAATTGGTATAAGAAAGGCATTGAAGCTGCAATGAAATTTATAGCGGATAATACGCCGAATACAGCTCAATATACCCATAATATGCCATTGGATGCTAATTACATCAATACAGCGGTAGCAACTTATGGAAATCAATTTCCGGCTGTACTCGAAGGACAACTGGAGGCTATTATGACACAAAAATATTTAGCCAGTTACTTGCAGGGACGTATGACTCCATATTATGATTACCGAAGAACGGGCTATCCTAAATGGAAGATCAATCCAACATCAAGTTTGAATTCAGTCGCACCGGATAAAATACCGATGCGGTGGCGTTACCCCTCATTAGAATACAATTATAATTCTGCCAATTTGGACGAGGCAATGCAGCGCCAATATAAAGGCAATGATGAGATCAACCAATTGATGTGGCTTTTGAAATAAGCGATTCGAAAAAACAATCCCCGCAAATGAGATCAATCGTTTGCGGGGATTGTTTGTTAAAAACGTTACATAAAAAACCACGGCGAATGGATATATTCGCTGTAGACCATTGAGTTTATTAAAGAGAGAGAACAAATTTATTTATGGATAGCAGAAGAGATTTTATCAAGAAGGCTTCCTTGTTAGCCGGTGTTTTTGGTTTACAAAGTGCGATGCCTGATGCGATACAACGTGCATTGGCGATTGAACCGATAACAGGAAGTACCTTTTTGGATGCCGAGCATATTGTATTATTAATGCAAGAGAATCGTTCTTTTGATCACAGTTTTGGAACGCTTCGTGGCGTTCGCGGATTTAGTGATCCGCGGGCGATTAAATTACCTAGCGGCAATCCGGTATGGTTGCAGTCATCGGCTGAAGGTAAGACCTATTCACCATTCAGGTTGGATATCAAAAACTCGAACGCTGCGTGGACCGGCAATTTACCACATTCCTGGGAAAATCAGATGGCTGCCCGAAATCAGGGTAAACACGATAACTGGATTGAAGCTAAACGCCCGGGAGGGAAGATCCTGAAAGAAATTCCCCTGACGATGGGATATTATACACGGGAGGATATCCCTTTTTATTACGCATTAGCTGATGCCTTTACAATCTGTGATCAGCACTTCTGTTCGTCTATTACGGGTACAACAACCAATAGGCATTTCTTCTGGACGGGAACCTGTGTGCCACAAAAAGGGGCAAAACCATTGGTGCGTAACTCCGATATCTATTTTAACCGCTGGGCACACTGGAAGACTTTTCCTGAGCGTCTGGAAGAAACGGGGATTTCCTGGAAAGTCTATCAAAATGAAGTCAGCATAGAAAGTGGCTTAGATGGTGAGGATTTGCTGGGTAATTTTACGGACAATAATTTGGAGTGGTTTGCGCAGTATCATATTGAATTCAAGAAAAGCCATCTTGATTTTATGCACAAGCGTGTCGCAGAATTGCCAGCAGAGATCCAGAGCCTTGAAAAAGCATTAGCGGATAATAATACAGAAAGCGTACAAAAAACACAGAATAAGCTCAAGCAGAAACAGGAGCAACTGAATAGCTATAAAAAACATTTAGCCCGCCTTACGGATCATGCTTTTCAGCAGCTCCCTAAGGAGCAGCGTGCTTTGCATGAACGAGCATTTCAAACCAATGAGGGGGATCCCTTCTATCGGGAGACAAGTGTAGTCACGCATGAGGGTGAACAGATTACCGTGCCAAAAGGGGATGTTCTCCATCAGTTTAGGCATGATGTGAAATCTGGCAAATTGCCTACAGTATCGTGGCTCGTCGCACCACAGAGCTTTTCGGATCATCCGAGTGCCCCTATGTATGGTGCCTGGTATGTATCGGAGCTATTGAATATTCTGACGGAGAATCCCGAAATTTGGAAGAAGACCATCTTTATTCTAAATTATGATGAAAATGATGGGTATTTTGACCATATTCCACCTTTTGTGGCACCTAATCCAGCAGATCAACGTTCTGGAAAAACTTCACCGGAATTAGATTATAGTGGCGAATATGTGAGTTTAGCCCAGGAGCTTGCCGATGGTGAGGAAAAAGGTAATGCAACGGAAGGCCCTGTTGGACTTGGTTACCGTGTCCCTTTGATTGTGGCGTCGCCTTGGTCAAAAGGAGGCTGGGTCAATTCGGAGATTTGCGATATTACATCGACCATTCAGTTTATGGAGCATTTTTTTGAGAAAAAGCTGGGCAAGGATGTGAAAGAGGAGAATATCAGTTCGTGGCGACGGGCCATTACAGGTGATTTAACATCGATATTTCGGAAAGCCGAAGGCGCACATGCTGTTGAGTTACCTTTTCTTGATCGGAATCAGCAGATCTATGCTATTGATCAGGCAAAATCGAAACCCCTGCCCAACAATTTCCATGTCTGGTCGAAAGAGGACGCAGCAGGCCTGCGGTCTAAAGGTCATTCCACTTTACTGGCAAGACAGGAAAAGGGCCAGAAAAACTCGAGTGCGCTGGCGTATGAACTCTATGTGAATGAGTCTTTTGCGAAAGATCAAAATCAGATTCATCTGACAATGGAAGCGGGTAATCAGGTGTTTGGCAATAAATCGCTAAGTAGTCCATTTAACGTCTATAGTGGTCCGAGCTATAAAGAAGGAGTGAAGTTTTGGCCATTTGCGGTTGTTGCAGGACAAAAACTTAGCTTTGACTGGAACTTGGCCGACTTTAAAGACGGTTACTACGATTTGGCCGTTTATGGCCCAAATGGATTTATGCGGGGATTTAATGGATATGAGGAACCATTGACTGTTCGTGCAACTTATGAAATTGGAAAGAAAGGGCAGTTAACGGGTAATCTAGTTTTGGAGGTCCATAATCATGGTAAAAAATCATTCCATGTACATGTGGAAGATAACGCTTATAGTACCTGGAAGAAATCGATTGTACTTGCGGCTGGGAAATCTGTCAAATGGATTGTGGACTCCCATAAAGTCCATGGTTGGTATGATGTGACGCTACATGTGGAGGGAACCAAATTTATGCGTCAGTTTGCGGGCCGCGTGGAAACGGGCAATCATTCGAAGACCGATCCACAGTTGGGGTAATAGGCAAAATAATTGATTGATAATAGGTCTCTGTCGGAGGTGCTTTTTTATATATGATCCTAGTTCAATTTGAACTAGGATCTTTTTTTGTTTGGACTGGTTGATTTTCGGTTCTTATTTTTTTATCCATTCTTCAATCAAGGCTTTGAGCTTCGGATCACTAGGCCTTGGGCTATCGGCGGTGATCAGATTTCCCGACTTGTCTATCAGAAGGTATCTTGGAATAGCGTTTACTTTGTAAGCGTTCGATAGTTCATTGTCTGAACCAGCATGTAGCTGGATGCCTTTTAGATTTTTTTCTTTCGCATATGCTTCCCATTTAGGTTTATCTTGATCTACAGACACACCCACAAATGCAACTGGCTTACCTTTAAATTCTTCGTTTAGTTTTTCCCAGTGAGGTTCTTCTGCCCGACATGGCCCACACCAAGTTGCCCACATGTCGATTAAGACAACTTTGCCCTTTAGATCTGCCAGATTAACTTTTTTGCCTGTAATATCAGGATAACTAAATTGAAATGCAGGTACGCCTGTTTTTGTTTCCACTAGTTTGGCTTCAACGTTTTTGGCGCGTTCGATCTGTTCTGGCAAAGTAAAATACTTCTTATACGTAGTGTTCATTTCTTGAAAATCGGCATAGGAGCGAGCGCCTTCCAGACGTTGCAGTACATATTGGCCTTTAAGAACATCGGGACCTATAGCAGCAACCTGTTGATCAAATGTTGGTTTAGTTGTTAAATCGAGCTTCCGATAAATCATATTACTCATAAAGCGATCGCCATAAGGAAATTTAAGTAATTCGGTTGTCAAATAGCGATCCGCATTAAACTGTGTATAATAGTCGCTCATTTCCTCCTTACTTGGGTGCGCGGTGCGTGGCATGTACAGGTAGGAAATGGCATAATAAGCAAAATCGTAATCTACAAGTTCAGGGAAAAATTTGTCAAAGTTCGCGTTTCCAGTTTTGACCGCTTTTTTGATGCCATCCAGTTTTCCTTTAAATTGTTCTACTTCGGGAAAGAAATCGACATAGGTGCTCATTCCTCCGGGAATTGTTCCTTTGTCGTGGAAGTCTTTTGATTGTTTGTCCCATGCATATAGCGTTTCGTTTTCGGGACTATTTTTCCCTACGAGCTCATAATCACCTTGCGTCAATTTTAAATTTAGATCTTCATTGCCTTTGAAATAAAAGCGAAACAGTCCTTGTTGATTTTGTGCAGTTCCACTACCGATAGAATACAAGCCTTCATATTCTGGTGTGAAACGGAATCCAAATCGACCAGCAGCATCCGGAATCGCTGTTGCAATTTCTTTCAATCGTCCATTAAAGACTTTAAATAATCCAACACGTTTTACTTTAATGGGATCTGTAGTTCCAGTGATATTGCTTGGTTGTTGTGCCAGCGTAGCATAAGCTGAAATACACAGGGTGAATAATAAAATGGTTTTTCTAATCATGATTTTGTTGGTTTAATTAAGATTAAATGGAATAATTTTTTTGATGTCTTTCGCTTGGAATAGGTTCGAATTCTTCTTATCTATCGCATCTTTCAATGCAATAAATTCTTTTTTCTGCATAGAAAGATAGGGTGCTGACAGGTCGGCTTTTAAGAGTACATGAACTGATTTCGCTGCAAGCTTGTAGTCTTGCAGATAGTAATACAATAGCGTCAAACGGTAGTTATCTACAGCATCTAATTGTCGCTTTTTTTGCTGCTGTTGATATTCGGCTAATATTTTCTTAAGTATTTCATTGTTCTTTGCCTGGTCGATGATGACCTGGCCCAAGGCATTGCTCCTAAGATCCCAAGTATTGTAAACTTTATATTGATTGATCAGTTGCAAATAGGTATTGGCATCTTTAGAGGTTGTATAATAATTTGTAATAAATCCGGGCAAAAAGACATCCCATAGTTTGTCATTGAAAGTTGGGCGGATATACGTTAACATACTTTGGAGACTATCCAATTGCTGTGCGGAACCATAATGTTTACTTTTCTTTGTAGCTATTATCGAAATCTTATTGCGGAGCAGATTTCCACCATACATGTTGATCAGTTTGGGTAAGTTATCATAGGCCCAACTGTTATATTTTGGAAATGCGGTGACGCTGTTGGCTAAGAATGCAGTTTCATTAAACAGATCTTTTTGCTGGTCTAGATAACTTTCTAATTCAGCAAAATCATGCTTTTCACCGGTTTTGATGAAACGTTCACTGTAAGCGGCTGGATATTCGTTATCCAGACTCCTGTTAAATGCTAGATTTAAATTGGATTTGTTGCGGTGGACGGCTTCTTTTAATAGAGAGACAAATCTGTCTACACTAAAGAATCCTGATTCGGTCAAGATTGTTTGACCATCAGCATTTACAATCACATAAGTTGGAAAACCCGGTGCCCCATATTTGCGAGCCAATTTTTTGCCATCCATTTCCTTCATAACATCTGTCTTGTAAAGGATGTAATTGGTTTTTAGTTCTTGGGCCACGGTTGGATCAGGAAACACCTGTTTATCCATTTCAGCACAAGGCATACAGCCAACAAAGTAAAGGTCAATAAGGATCAGTTTATTTTCCTTTTTTGCCTGGAGTTGACATTCGGCATAAGTTCCCTGAAATACGTTTACCTGTGCATGAAGGTGGGGAGGCCATAAGAATAGTATACAGCAGAATGTGGAGATATAAAATAGGGTTCTTTTCATTTATCTGTTTTTAAGAATTGGATTTATAGACTTTTCCTATGATTATATTGTAATGGTTTTATTTGGAGCCACAGTAATGACAATGGGCTGTTCTTTTGCTTTCAATCTTATTTCTTCGATGAGCATAGGTTTTTTCTTCAGTTGATCTACGGTGTAATTGTCAATACCCTGAATTAAGGTTCCTACTTTTAAACCATCTGGAGTTTCTAAGGCACCGATAATGCCCAAGGCTTTCAGTTGACCTGCATTATCCCATCCAAACTGATAGTTTTTTACTAAAAAGTCCTGAGGATGGGCATGCAGCTTATTAGGAGCAAAGTAGACCTCACTCTCTGCCAGATTGATAGTTATATTATACCTGCTGAGTAGGCGGATTCCGATAGAACCATCGAAACCAGGTTGCCATTGTTCATTTCCTGAGCTGCCTCCCATTAACGTGATGGGTAGCCCTTGCATGGCAGGGAGTGGCGAAATGGCAAATTGATAACTTCTCCCGGAGAAAGTAGGCGAAGAAACGCCCATACTTACGGTTGCAGCCTGCACTTCCGGCTTAAATCCACTGACAAGCAATTTATTTTGGCGCACAAAGGGACGGAAACAGATGAGATCATAAGATGCACCTGTATCGAATACAAAATGTCCTGCATAGCTTTTACCTTGAATGACTTCAAGCTGACCGGGAAGAATCATCACGCCTGCTGGCATTGAAATGGGTACAACTGTTCCATTGTCTTTATATTGAAAGTCACCAAAATCATATAATGAAATTAAGTTTTTGTCATAGTCAATATGGGTAATAAACTGACGGATTAATGTATTTCCGATGATACCATCACCTTCTCTACCCATTTCAGGGAATATGGCAATGCCCTGTCCGCTCAATTTTAAGGTATCCAAAAGAATACTGTTGTTGTCAGATACCTTAATTTTAGCATTCCCACCGACGACAGAGGTATTGTTTTCACGGGTAACTTTAAGGCCAATTTCGTCGGCTAATTTCTGATTTACAGCCATTCCATCGGCTCCCGTATCAAATAGTAGCTGCAATGGTTTTTCATATCCATTGATCTTGACTTGTAGATATATAGAGCCATTCTTGTTCTCGAAGGGGATTATTGCACGTAATACAGCTTTCTCTTTACGCTGCATACCATACAGCTGGTCAAATAAGGATAGGTGCACCAGCTTGTTTGCTCTATCGAGTAAAGCTTCTGCGTTATTTTGATTATTGTCCTTCGATGTAAGCACTAATTGCAAGAGGGTTCCCCTGTTCGTTTTCTTTTCTGTTTTGGTCTCAATTTTTGAAACTTGATAATTTTTAATAATCTGGTTTAAACGAAACTTAGCACCGGCATCGGTGTGTCCAGCGATGGAGAAGTTTGGGGCTAATTGTGTCGAAATATTAGATGTGTCTTTATGGGCAAAACAGGAAAGCAATTTTGCTGATAACTGAGTTGCGGTCTGCGCCTGTAATATGGCTGCAGAGAGTACAAAAGACAGTAAAGCCCCTGCTTTGAAAATCTGTTTGAAAAGCATAATTTACATGTAATGATTGTTGTTGTAGTTTGTAGTCCTGATAATGCCAATAGATATACGCAAATTATATCATAGTACTACCCTGGAAGATTTCCTGCAGGATAGTACTAGAGATACAGTGTCTATATTGTCTGCTGCTTTCGAAATGTCCTTAGCGTTCTCTATAGGTTAAACTTTTGATTCGCCCAAAACCTGTATAGGAATGATCCAAGACAATATTGGCATTTAGCCCCGGTACTGTGTAGATATTTAGGCTACCTTCGGTACCGTCTGATTTATTAGGGTCATAAAAACCTACCATGAGTTTATTTCCACTTGTATATTTTGTGGAATTCTTGAATTCATAGAAATTCAGATAGCTTACTTTTTTATCTCCTAGATCAACCATCAATTTGGAAGTTTTATAAGTCATATCGTATTCATAAATTTTACCTCCAGTGCTGTAAAACAGGTAACCAAATTCGGGATTGAATGCAAAGAATTCTGCTTTATCTATTTCTGTGCCGGTGATTTCATTATAGTAAGTCTGTGCCGTGCTGACCGCGTTGAACCTTGCGATGTATTTTTTTGAACCATTAGGCTCTTTAAGAATAGAGAAGATCTCGCCACCATTGTATGCCATCCAGCGCATGTATATCATATCTAGTCCTGTTTTAAAACTGAATAACCTAAGATCCTTTTCTGGGTCAATAAGTGTGGTACAGGTTGAGGCTGTGGATACATGACGCACAAATCTTTGATTCGTTTTATCATACAATATAATGGGGTTGGAAATATCTGTATGTCGTCCACCTATAAAAGGGGCTACTTCAAATCCTTTTTCTTCAGCTGCGATGTAATTGATCGGAGCTGAATAGAATATGTTGAGACTGCGTTCGTAATAGTAAGCATTGCCGCCTCCAATCAAATAAGAGGCCCCACTACCTCTTTGCTGCATTACATCAGCATGAAATCCGGTTGGAATCGCACCGATCATTTCATAAGAGAGTCCCATCGTGTTTGTCCATTTGAGGGTATTGGGGTCTACCTTTGTTGTACCGGAGGTTGTGCCTAAATATAGCCCATAGCTGATCTTGTCTGGTCCGAGCAGTAACCCTGTTGCGTATGTGTAGGTCATAACGGGTTTGCCTGATAATTTCAGCTCAGAACCGGTATAAGCTAAAACGTCATTGTATAGATCGAAAGTATTGTTGGCATTCAATACGAGCATATCAGCTCTGGCATTTCCATTGGCCTCGTTCATCATAATCCAGCCTTCATTGATTTCGTTAACCACTTTCAGTCTGAATGGACGTGTATATTTTATTCCAGTCTGTTTGTCTGTGACCGAAAAATAGGCCTGATAGCTTCCTGCGACGAGATTGATTTTAATATTCAGATCTTTTTCCTCACTTAACGAGAATATCGCCTGTCCCCCCAGACCATTGGAGCCAATATAAGTCCATTGGTATTGATAATTATCTTCAACAAATTTGCTGTCTTGTGTAAATCGTATTTTGGGAGTTAATAGTAGGTCTTTACCGACAGGGGCAGTGACTTCATTTGGCAGTTCTGTAATCGTATCCAATTCATTTATTTGAGAATAATTATAATTTCCAAGATCTTTTTTACAGCTCCCCAAGAATATACATGCCATCAAGAAGCTAAGAATTGAATAGGAGATATTTCTTTTCATTTTTTTCTATTTTAAGTTTGTAGGCTATTGCGCGGCGCTTCCCATATTCATCGGTTGGCCGTCTTCATCTAAAATGAGGTTGCCAGCTGCTTTCTGCTCATTCAGATATCGTTGCATAAATTTACCATAGGCCACTGTTTCAGCAATTGAAATATTGGTATCCATATATTGCGGGTCGACATTAAGGACCTCAACCATCAAGTTGAGCTTCGTACGGGAAAATGTTCCAAGATAGAGGTCCAACCAACGGGTTGGCTTTTTTATTATATCATTGATAAACCATCGATAATTAATAAAATTCAATCTTTGACCTGTAGTCTGGTTCGTAATTTTATACTGCATATCGACCGAAAAATTTTCATTTTCAAGTAGGTCGAAGCTGAGTAGAAAATTTTGGTCTTTCATGTCTGGTGTTCTTAGAAACCTGAGCCATATAGTATCCCGAAGCTGATTCTTTTTGATCGAAAAATCTTTGGTGATAAATTCATAATGCTTGCCCTCAATTGCAGTAGATGATGAATTTGGAACTATTTTATAGGGACGATCATTATCTGCCGCATTTCCTATTGTAGCAATGACCATATGCACAAGCGAATCAACTGTTGGTCCTTTCGTCAGGCTGAAGGAGATAACCGTAGAATCCTTGAGGACCTCTGAAGAATAGGCGAGGGGCCGGGCCGTTTCATTAAAATAGACGGCGGGTTTTCCTTCATACTTGTGGAGCTCCTTTTCACATGAAAAGAGGCAGGTAATAGTCGCACAGGCTAGGAGTAGATAGTATATATTTTTCATTGGTAACATTTTATTGTCTATAAATAGATTCAGAGTCTGGGAGGGGAACGTTATAGTTGATCGTTACGTTGCCACTTGTTGCTGAGCCATTGGCTACAGAGGTTACGTTTCTGCGCTTGTAGTAATAAAAAAGCTGCCCTTCACCGAATAAATCTTTTTGATACTCTTTTTGTAGCTCGTTCGAAATGGTTACCGTTGTTGACAATGGTAGTAAGCCTCGGTTAGCACGTACTATATTGAGCAACGCTATCCCGTCAGCACTATTGGGCTCGCATTCAGCGGCGATGTAATAAATTTCACTTATTTTGAGCAAAGGAATGCTGAACCGGAAAGTTTTGGTCTTATCGACGACATCCACATATTTAAGAAAAGTTTTATAAGGTTTGGATCCATTGGAGGGCATCTGCCAGTTTAAATTGTATCGATAATCATTTTCATTATTTTCGTATACGGTAGCTAGGCGACTGGGCGTCGGGGCCAATATTTGCTTCTCACCAACGGATGGATCGAACCAGGTTAGATAACGAGTGTATAGTTGGGAGTTCATCACGCCAAATATCATTTCTGACGAAAATATGCGATCGGGATTTTGTTTTTCAACCAAAGCATTGGCAGAAGTTGTCCAAGGAAACTTGTCATTTACAGCTATCACTTCTTTGGCCATAGCTAAAGCATTGGTTTTGTCACCACGATAGAGGTAAACGCGTGCTTTGAGGCCTTTTACAGCATAATAATTAAGTCGGTAATTTCTGTTATTGCTTAGAAAGTCGACTAGATCTTCTGGTTTGGAAGTATTCACGCCGGTCGTTATGATGGGGTCGTTTTGCAGTAAAGTTTCGGCGATGTTTAAATCAACCATTACATTGTCCATAAACTCATTGGCCGGTAATAAAGGGTTTACTTCGGTTTTACTGTTTTTATAATAGGGCAAACTCTGTTTTGTAGAATCTATGGTTGAATAGCGAGGACCATATAGACGTAATAGATCGAAATGTAGGAATGCACGCATCGCTATTGCTTCGCCTCTATAGCCATTTTCTGTGGATTGATCCAAAACGCCTTTGTATTTATCGAGATTTTCTAAAAAGACATTAATATTAAGGATGGTCGCATAAGCATTTGCCCAGATATCCTCCATACGATCTACCGTTGGTTTATCTTTATAGGCGTAAGTTGATGTCTTATATTGAGTGTGTTCCGAGCTGATATTGTAGCGCTGACCAAGGATTTCGATTGTAGAAAGTGTCAGATTATCTCCATATAACTGGCTTGCTGCAAGATCCAAATAGATGCCATTGAGCACGGACCTTACGCCATTTTTGGTGCTGTATAACTGGGATTCTGAGACCTTGTCTTCCGGCTGAACATCCAGGAATTTTTTACAGGAGAAAAAAGTGACAGTTATCAGCAGAATTAAGAGTATTTTAATAGTAAGTTTCATAAGTCAATAATTAAAATGATGCTCTGAAAGAGAAGGCGAATGTTCTAGCGTAAGGGTAGGATATACCACGCTCTCTTCTGACGGTGGAGAAATATAGGAAGTCATTTGCCATTAGGTTGACGGACAAGGTCTTCAATCTCATACTTTGCAGCCAAGGACCTTTGTCAAAGAGATAGCCTATGTTTAAGGTTTCGCTGCTAAGCGTGTTTAGCGATTGGACAAATCGTGATGATATCGGTGTTGTTGCCGTTTGGGAAATCGCTTTAAATTGGGCGATATCCCCTGGCTGTTGCCATCGGTCGTATAATGCACGTTTGTCTTGGTTGTTTACAATGTTGGTAAAGTTAATATTTTCTACTTTGTCAAATAGTGCGGTATTGAAGATGTCGCCACCTAATCTATAGCGTAAGCCTATTCCGAAAGTAAATCCTTTGATTCGGAGATTCGTAGAAATTACCCCCTCCACTTTAGGAGCTGTATTTCCGACATTGGCGACATCAGCGGCGCTATAATCAAATGTATATTGTCCATCTTTAGTTAAGAAAACTTCCTTTCCGGTGGTTGGATCAATTCCTAGAGACTTGGTCGCCCAAATGGCCTCAGCACTATTTCCATCTATATATCTGATTAAGGATTTGGACGTTTCCTGCTGCTTGTTAAGGGTTCTCAGGATGTCACCAAATCCACCGTATTGGCTCTTATAACTTGCAGCTGTAAGGCCAATGTTCCAGGTGATCCCTTTTTCAAGATTATAGATCGGATATATGGTTAATTTGGTCTCTAGCCCTTTGTAGGTCAGGTTACCAATGTTGTAGGGATAGGAAAATACACCTGTTGATGACGGTAAGTCTACCGGAACAATTAAAGGATCTGTTTTCTTGTTGTATGCATTGATATAACCCGTGAAACGATTGTTGAATAAACTGAAATCTAAAGAGGTACTAATCTGCTGTGTCTTTTGAGGTTCCAAATTGGGATTGCCCAGCATATTAAGTGTTACGCCTTGGCCGAATTGGTTGTAATTTGTACTAGTATAGTTGTATAACGAAATAGAGCTGATATTAGCGAAATTCTGATTACCTGTGATACCCACATTTCCAGTTAGTCGTAACGAGTTTATCCAAGGCATTTTCTTGGCGAATGCTTCTTTGTGGATATTCCAGCCTAGACCGACGGCATAGTACGGGGAGAATTGCTTATTACTGCCATAAGCCGTTGAGCCATCCAATCTGTATACAACATCAAATAGGTAGCGGTTATCATAAGAATAATTTGCACTTAGTGTTGTATTAACTGTACGATATGTGCTATTAGATACTAGTGGGGCACCGTCTAGTAAATAACTATAGGCAAAACGTGGGTTTCCAGCGTTTCCTGCAGGAAATCCTTCAGCTACAGTTTGATAAGAATCATTTTTGTTTTCAGCGATTGTATTGCGCCAGTTGGCGTTTAATTGATGCTTTTGTGCAAATGTTTTATAAAAGGTCAACATCAAGTTTCCTTGATAGGAAAAATTGTTATTTCGATTGTCTGTGTATCTTCCTTTCCGTAAGGTTGGTGTTTCAAAGAAATCGCTCATCTCGGGAGACTTATATATTTTACCTTCTGTTGTTCCCTTGGTCATTTGTAGCGCAGCATTTGCTCTTAGATAACCCGTAATGTCATAGTTGGCATTAAAGTTATTCTGTACCTCCAAGTTTTTGGATTTATTATATTGCGGCAGCATGGCGTCATATAACGGATTCGCAATATAGAAGTCGACAGAGGAGTTTGATTTACGGCTGATTTCCAAATATGGGGTTTCCAAATTTTTTTCATAATAAGGATTTGTATTTACCCAGGTGGAAAATGAACCATATTGAGATTCGGTTGTTTTGTTGCCTCTGATATAGGTGATATTATTAATATTTACCTTGTTTTTTCGATACGTTAGATTGATACTACCACTATAGCTATCCCTTCCTGATCCAATCATGGCTCCTTTTCCTGCCCGGTAGTTTAAGCCAAGATTGTAGATAAAAGTCTCGTCGCCACCAGCGGCATTGATCGAATTATTGGTCGAGAAGCCATTTTGTAGCGGTTCGCTTAGCCAGTAACTATCAACTCCCTTTTTTACAAATGAGAGGTGTTGATTATACAGGCTATCGAGATAGATTTGATGTGTGGGGCTTACCGATGAATTGTAACGCCCGGAGAGTCTTTCAAATTCCAATTTTTCGGTGGCATTCATCATATTGTATGCGGACAAATCGGGCATTTCGAACCTAAAATCCTGTGTGTATGTAAACTGTAACTCACCTGGTTTTGGTTTTATAGTTTCTATAACAACAACGCCGTTAGACGCTTGTGAACCATATAACGCTGTTGAAGCGGCATCTTTCAATATGGTTACTGATGCGACACGATTCATGTCAAGATCAACAATAGTCTGTATTGTTGTTGGAAACCCATCCAATACAAATAACGGCTGATTGGGATCAGCCCCAAATTGGTCTGTTAGTGTTGAGCTGGGAATACTACTCTTGCCACGTACTTCAATCACTGGCATGACATTGGGATTCGAACCTGCTAGATTGTTCTCAATTTGCAGAAAAGAAGGATCTAAAGTTTTCAAACTTTGAATAATGTTGTTGTTGCTGACAGCTTTTAATTCTGCACCTGAAAATTTCGTCGTAGTACCAGTAAAACTGTCTTTGTTTCTATTGATTCCTGTTCCAGTAACAACAACTTCTTCGATCGTATTGTCCTTTTTGCGAAGTTTGACCAACATGCCATTGACCGATAGTGTGGCCTTTATTTCCTGACTTTCGTAACCAATGAAGGAGACAATGAGCATTTCATTCAATGCTGTTATTGGCAGATTAAATACCCCATCTGTATTGGTTTTAACTGATTTCCTATCGTCATTTTTTTGGCGTATGGATGCCCCCTCAACGGGTTTTGCGTTTTCATCCAATACCTTTCCTGTAATGTATTGTTGCCGGATTGGGCTCAAATTGCTATTATTCGGGCCCTTTTTTTGCGCAGGTGTAATCACCACCGTCCTATTAATTATCTCGTAATCTAATCCATTCGGTGTTAGAATGGCATCCAATGCCTGCTGTAGGGTTCCATTTTCAAATTTAACACCGGTATCCTTGATCTTTTCGAGTACAACGTCTTTATAGAAAAAACTATAGCCAGATTGTTTTTCCAGTTGTTGAAAAACTTGTTTGACGGACGATTTGTTTGAGTTAATCGAGATGCGCTGTGCATTTGTTGTACCATAGAGCTGTATCAAGCTGATTGTCAAAAGTGCCGAAACAAGGTGAAAACGCAGTTTGTTTTTTCGGTTAAACACGATGGGTAATGTGTTGTCATTACTGCTCTCCACAAAAGCCCGAGACCAGGTGATGGCATCTGAGTTTGCTAAAATTTGGACATGGTTATCCCATGGAACCGAAGGTTTGTCCTTCCTGTTTTTTTGCATTAGGTTAATGTTTAATAAGTTTAGTATTAATAATTTAGTTTTTCAGTAGGATTGTTTTTTGTTGATTTTTATTCTGCACGATGTCGAAATTCAATCCAGCTGATTGCAGAACGGTTAGGATTTCCTGCAAATTCATCTGCTTATTGATTTTTCCACTGAATCGTTCGTTTATTTCGGAGTCGTCTAGGCGTACATTGAGATCGTACCATCTAGCCAACTGTTGCATGATTTCATTTGCTGTGGCGTTATGGAAGGTGAAATATCCATCCCGCCAGGTTATATACTCGGCGGCATCCACATTTTTCTTACTGAGAGCAGTCCCTTTATAATTCGCTTGCTGGTTGGGCATCAAGAGTATTTTCTGCTGCTGATGTTGTACTTCAACTTTGCCTTCAATAAGTGTTGTTTGCGTCATAAGAGCATTATCGTAGGCATTGATATTGAAATGTGTACCCAAAACTCTGACTTGTTGATCGGTTGTTTTTACAATGAACGGTTGGTCCGGATTTTTGCTAACTTCAAAATAGGCTTCACCATGTAATTCAACTAAGCGCTCTGGGCCTATGAATTTCGAAGGGTAGCTCAAGGAGCTATTTGCATTCATCCATACTTTGGTTCCGTCGGGCAGTACAATCTTGAATAATTGTCCACGAGGTGTCGAAAGTATGTTTTGGACGATATGATCTGCATTGTCATTATAGACAAGTTCTCCGTTTTTGACTTCCTGCACTCCTTCAATAGCGCGAGTAGCTTGACCTTGTTTGTTGAGTATGACGACTTCTCCATCTTCGAAAGTAAGTTGTACATTTTCCTGTACTGGGCGGATCGTCGCTAATTGTTTAGGGCTTATTTTGTCGAAGATAGCATATTGGTAATAGTAATAGCCCATGGCAAAACCAAGTGCAATGGTGATGGATGCCGCAATACGAATGCTATAACGAAACTTTTGACTAAATGTAGGAGATTCATTAAATAGCTGATTACTGTTTAAACGCTGGAAGACACGAAGTTGACCTGCTCTCATATAGCTTTCAGAAGGCATGTTGTTTGCCTCGGCTTCTTCATACCATTTTTTCAAGGTCTCATATTCGGCTTTATTTTCAAAGCCCAATAGATAGTTTTTGATTAGTTTTTGCAGCGTATGAGGTACTTTCATCTATTTAAATCTGTTTATTCATTAGTAAGCAGTCTCTTTAAGAGATTTATACTGCCTTTGACTGTTTCAGCTATGATGGAGTTATCTGTGATATTCATTATCTGATATGACTTGAATACATCATGATGACTTCACAGGTCGTTTGGTTAGCCTTGTATATATATAGTCATCGAAAAAACTGAAAGCACCTACGCTAAAATGAAAAAAAATTAAAAAAATGAGAGAAAGGTATGGAAGTCTTTGGTAACTAAGCGTAAACGTTTGAGCGCTTTGTTTATTTGATTCTCAACGGTACTTTTAGATAGGCCGTATTCAAGGGCTATCTGATTGATGGACTTGTGGTTGACACGGCTTTCATTGAAAATGATTCGGCAACGTTCAGGAAGATTCTGGATTTCGTCTTGGATAAGGTCGAGTAGATAACGGTAATGTAAGCGATCTTCGATTGGCGCATCATCGAGGATAATATCTACTTTATCAATATCCACCATATGCTGTTCGCTATGTTTATTAAAGTAGGAGAAGGTGAGGTAGCGTGCGCCAGTTTTGAGGTAGGATTCAATGTTATTGATTTCTTGCAATCTACTCCGGTTTTTCCAGATACTCAGGAATAGGTCGTGTAAAATGTCTTCCGTTGCTTCGGTGTTTTTAGTTTTTGGGTAGATGTATTGGTATATTGTTTTCCAGAAATGATTGTATAGTGCATCGAATGCAGTTCGGTCGCCTTCTGCGATTTGTTGTAGCCAAAGTGCAATTGTACTATCCATTTTTAGTTTCCAATAATGGCACAAATGTATCTAAAAAAAAGATAGTTAAAAAGGTTAGACTATGAACTGCTTCAGAAGCGTGTCAGTCTAACCTTTTCGGTTGTAATCTACGGGATCAAAAAATGCATGTAAGGAAATCTCTATTATTTGCCTTACCGCTTATCATCGCAATAGTTATAATTTTGTTGGTATTCGTATTATTTGCTATACTTCTGTTCTGTAAATTCGGTGTAAAAAAAATCGACGGAAGCTTGCACTGGTTTGTAAACAGTTCTGTACTTGACCGTACTTGGGCTTATTATGTTTTTTAGGCTCGCAAAGTCTTCATAAGGAGTAATACGAACTGTCGTGGAATCTCCTGCATTATTAAGATATGTAACTTCCGTAAACTGCATTGGGTAAAATGTACCTTGTCTGGGAAGATTATTCTCCCGTGCCAAGACCAAGAAATGCTCACTAGCATTTGTCTTATCAAATTTTAAAAAGGAGCGATTTACAAGGGTACGTATATAACTCTGCCCATAAATAAATTGACTTGAAGCCACGGTTCTAGAACTATCCCCTTGGCCTGTGAAGGAAAAAACATTTGCGGTATATGTTGCTTCTGAGAGTCCATTCAAAGGAATGAGTTTAATTTTGCCATGCTCACTAGCTTCTATTGGATAATTTTTTACTTCCGCAGTAGGAGAGAGACTGCTCCTTAGGTATACTCTAACACTATTCACTTTAGGGTCTGTTGTTACTTTAAAACGTAGAATTCCCCTTTGGTTACCAGGTATAATGGATAGAGAGTCGACCCGTCCAGGATAGTAGATCTCACCATTTTTCAGGTATTCTCCATAATAGTAGTCTGACGGTTTGCAACTGTAGATTAAGAGTATACTTCCAACTACAAATAGGCTATAATTCAATATTTTTTTCATAATTTATCAGTCCACATATTTACCATATAATTTCAATTCCGATATCGCAACAGTGAGTGCGTTCCCTAAAGGCTGTTCGCGTACACCATTCCAGGTGCAGTTTACCTTTATCCGGAAATATTTAAATCCGCTGGGGTTATCCCAATTTACTTCGAAATCTTCTCCTTTACGTGCATAATCCTGGTCTTCACTGTTTGCATTCGTTCCGAAGGCCAGGCCAGAGGGGCGTACACCTTCAAATGTTCCGAGCAGTGTCCAGGAATCCCAGGAACCATCTTGTGCTGGAGAATTACTTCCATAAAGCTCAAATTCTTTTGGATGAGTTGCTTGAAACAATAACCCGTAATTGTCATTTCGGCCCCAAAGTTTGACCCGACTTATCTGTGCCTTTTTGCGTGCATCCAAGGAGAATTGGAATGGGATGGGAGCGGCCTTACCCCACCACTGCTTGTTTGTGATATAGTATGGAGATCCTTCAACTCCATCAAATAGTGATACTTGCATTTCGGCACTTCCGCCTTGTGCATTGTAATTGCTGATGTAATCACCATTTCGATTCATATCGCTATAGGCAGTGATGCCGTTGTAGATTAATAAATTGTTGATTTCATATTCTTCTTGTGGTGTTAAATTGCGACGAATGGTGTCTGATACATTACCCCATTGATCGCGTATGACAATGCCGTAGGTGGTTGCGATCGGTTGTTCTCCACGAACGCGAATAACCCCTTCTTTGGATTTTGTATAGGTCTCGTTTAAGACATTCCAGCCGATCTCTTTAGTGGTCGGATTTTCCCCATATTTGAATACACTTAAAATAATATTCGCGGCATCTTTATTTTCAAATTTGAGGTTTACACCACCAAATGTGCTGTAGAAAAAATCGTTAGATTTAAACGATTCGGCTAAAATGATATAATTGGGCTTTCCTGTCTTGATTTTAATGGTAACAGGATCAGATTCAACGTCACCAACCGCGACAGCAACAAGTTTAACTTCATGTTCACCTATCGCAGCATATCCTTGTACAGCAAGTTGGTTATCGTATATGCTGGCCTTGGTGACCATTTCTTTCCCATTTTCCAATGTATAGATTGCCTTGACATAGCGTAAGTCTGCTGAAGTAGGCAGATCGTAGCTGATCTTTGCTCCTCCGGGAGCTTCTTCATAGGTAAGGTTCTTTAAAGTATTCGGTTTTTCTCCTTGTCTTGCTGCGGTAATGCCTATGTCTTCCTTGCAACTCGTCCATAGTAATGGAGCCATCAAAAGGATCGTTAGCATGATTGGAGTGGTTTTATTTATTAAATTTTTCATGATGCGATATTTGTAATTTAAATTACCATCCTGCACTTTGGACAAGATTTGGGTTACGTCTTCTTTCATTTAAGCTCAATGGCCAAAAGTAATCTCGATCCATAAATGACCGTGTATATAATAGTGTTGTCCGATAGTAAGAACCTTCGGATGATTGATTGATATCCCATCCCAAAATTGGATTGTTTAGTTCTTTGACGGCATCTTTCCAACGGCGAAGATCCCAAAAACGTACACCTTCCAGCGCAAACTCATTTGTACGTTCACGTTTGATAATTTCACGCAGACCATCTTTGGTTGCGGGTTTGTTTGGCGCAGAAGAGTAATTTTGCCACGATTCTACAACACCTTTAAGGCCACTCCGCGTTCGGACGGCATCAATGTAGGAATACGCCTCTGTTGATGGGCCATTTGCTTCGTTTAAAGCTTCTGCGTAGTAAAGGTAGAGATTGGCTAAACGCATAATCGGATGCCCAAATAACCGAGCTGTGTAGGCGTTACTTGCACCCACGGTACTCCGATAATTATAGTGTTTTTTTGAGGCATATCCTGTCCAATTGAATCGTGTAGGGTCCACTTTTCCCGACGATCCCGAATATTTGAGATCAATATTGTAGGCATTTGCTTCCGACCCAGCTTGCAACATAAAGACACGTCCGACATCAAACATTAAGGTGCCATAAAATCTATTTTCCCGATTTAGATTCATCCGGGCTGTTTGTTTCCCAGCGACCAAATCGTATTTATAAGCATCTGTGTTGGGAACTGTAATCAAATCGAATCTCGAAGTATATGGATAAGTAATATCTTCCTCAATAGGTACACCATTGTTGGAATAGAATTTCTCCACAATATTTAAAGTCGCAGACATAAAGCCCAATAAAGTTCCGGATGTGGCATTGGCCGTGTAGCGGGGAAGCATAAAATAACCTTGAATGGTTCCATTGGCGGTTGATTTGGTATCTAGCCATAATACTTCTGGATTGTCTGTGTTTTCATTATAAGCCTCCCGGATATTCATCTGAAATTGCGTACTGGCTTGAGGTGTAAATCCTCCAGTGGGTGTCCAGGTATGTAATTTTTTACCATGCTCGGTAGCAAAATCAATAGCCTCTTTACAGGCTTTGGCTGCCAATTGCCATTTTTCTGACGAATAACTGTGGTTGAACAGCTCCTTGCCGTCGCTGTTTTTAATTGAAGCTTCGGTACCAACGTTTCCGTTGAAAAGAGGGCTGGCGGCATAAACCAATATCTCAGCCTTCATTGCTTTGGCGACGATTTTTGTGATGCGGCCTGTTTCACTGTTCACTGCAGTAACATCATCCATTAAATTGGGAATGGATTCATCAATCATACTGACAATATAGTTGAAGCATTCGTCGACACTATTCCGGGCCAATTGGGAGGATCCCGGGCTATCATATATCGGGATATTCTTGTCTCTGATAGGTACTGGGCCGTACTGCTTCATTAAGAGAAAATGATAGTAGGCTTTCAAAAATTTGACTTCTGAGATCCACATCTGTTTCTCTTCGTCTGTCATATCTGGTACCGACATAATATTGTTGAGAAATGTATTGCAGTTTGTGATGCCTACCCAAAGATTTGTTGCTCCGTTATTTCCGTCCCAGGCATTTAATAATGGATTGTCACCGTTTTGATTCCCTAAAGCAATTCTCCAGTTGAAGTACCCCGAATAGGTTGATTCGGAGTTTAACCAGAATTCGTCACCCGAGAGCCACCCAGGGTTATTGGTCATTGAAAAGCTCTGTGGTAATTGACTATAACAGGTCACTAAATAACGCTCGGCCATTGTACGCATTGCAAATGCTTGATCGAGTACGGGTGCATTATCTGGAACAACATCCAGAAACTTATTACAGGAGGTCGAAAGACCTACTATTAGCCCCAACCCGATTATAATTTTCTTAAATCTCATTTTCATAGTTTCTTATAAATTAGCATTGATACCAATGTTAAATACCCTTTGTAGTGGATAATTTAGCGCATTACCACCCATTTCAGGATCCCATAATTTGAAAGAGCTAAATCGTAATAGATTGGTTGCACTGGCATAAATACGTAGGTTTTTGAATTTGTATCGTTGCGTTAACTTTTTGTTGAATGTGTAGCCTAATTCGACTTGTTTTAAACGAAGCAGACTGCCATTACGCATCCAAAAAGTACTTTGAACAGTGTTGTTGGCCATTGGCATTACGCTTAGACGAGGCCATGCCGCATAGATATTTTTATTGTCCTCGGACCAATAGTTGTTTGCCCATTCTTGGAAGACAGCATTGGGTGATGTTTCAATACCGAATGGAGCGATACCGCGACTCAATGGACTGCTCGTATTATTAGTGGTTGGATTAATAAATAACGATGTTCTTCCAACTCCACTAAAGAAGAACGAGCAATCGAAACCTTTATAGCCTGTGCTTAAACCAAACCCATAATTGATTTCTGGAGTTGTAGGATAGCCAATTGGCATGCGGTCATCATCATTGATTAAACCGTCTCGGTTAACGTCCAAATATTTGATGTCTCCACCACGGACTGTCGATCCGAATTCTTGCGCGGGACTATTATAGACTTCGTTATCATCGATAAACAGTCGCTCAGCGATATAACCAAACTGATTGCTGACGGAAGTCCCTTGACGTTGGCGGTACGCGTTTTTATACGCTGGCTCTTCGAAGAATGCATATTCTCCTGTTGCAAAAGTGAATGTACCCCTGCCTTGGAACCATAAATCACTGTTAACAGACTTATTGTAGACCAATTCTCCGTCAAAACCCTTACTCTTATATTTCCCGACATTGGCAAAAACAGAGGCGGTTAGACCGTTGATAGAGGATAATGAACGTGCTTGAACGATATTGTCGCGTTGTTGCTGATAAAAATCACCTGTAAATGTCAATGCGCCTTTAAATAAGCTTAAGTCAATTCCTAAATTCGTTTGTTTGGAGATTTCCCATCTAATGTCTGGGTTGGCATACCGATTGACCACAATGCCGTTGACTGTTCTACGTCCTGACTCGGCGGGTAAACCGAAAGAATAACCATAATCTGCGCTATTCAGGTTGACATCTGAAAGGTAGAAGAATCTCGTGTCGAGAATCTGGTCATTTCCGAGGACACCACGAGTGAAGCGGAATTTTAAATTGCTGACGACGTCTTTAATTGGTTCGAAAAACTGCTCATTGGAGACATTCCATGCTAAACCGAAGGAAGGGAAAAATCCCCAACGAAATTTATCGGAAAACTTCTCAGAGCCATTATACCCGAAAGCGAATTGAGCGTGGTATCGATTATCATACCCATAGGTGAAGCTACCTGATAAGGACACATTTCTGTTGGGAAGCGTATTGATCAGGGAGATGTTATTGTCGACGGGTGTTTTGACGTTATCCCGAATGGTGTTGATCAACATTCCAAACACATTATGTTTCTCATTAAAGGTCCGTTGATAAGAGAGCTGATTCTCCATATAGAAAACAGCAGATTGGGTTCTTTCTCCAGGAACAAAGTCGAGGTATTCTGTTCCTGTTTCAGGATTAATCTCGCGAAAGAGCAAAGAGTTATTTTTTGGATCGGTTCCTATTGGCTCATAATAAAACGGATTGTATTGGCGTGATTGGGCAAAATAAGAATTTCTGCTTAGATTGAAGAGTCCTCTATAATTTAGACCTTCTAGAAGAATTGTTGAGAAGTCTTGTTTTAATTCCAATTGCACCTGAATATCACTTCGCTTTCTTTCCGAGTATCCGCGCATAATCTGAGCGTAAGGGTTGGCATACTGTCCCTTATCGGCATTTCCGAAGAGTGGATGCTGAATATAGGACTGACTAGGGCCGGCTTGATAGACAGGAAGAAATAAAACAGGATTTGCACGAAGTGCAAGATTGTAGGCCTCTGCTCCATTTGTCGGTGGACCACTGTAATTTTGCAGATTGGCCACGGTGCGAACCATAGCGAATGTTGATTTGGTTAAGTTAATACCAATATTACTCCGCAGGTTCATCACCTTGAAATTAACGTTATTGTTAAAGTTGTTCAAAGCATCCATTTTAAGTAAACCATTGTCATTGGTAAAATTTCCACTCACGTTATAAGTTGCAATTTGTCCACCGCCAGATACACTTAAGTTGTAGTTTTGAGTTGTTGTGGTCTTCTTAGTAAGGGCATTGAGCCAATCTACTGCTGGGTAGGTGATCGGATCATCTCCAGCAGCTGTGCGTTCAATTTTATATTGCCCATAAGGTTCTACCCCCAAGGGATCACGTGTTGTAACAGCCTCATTGTACATTTTCATCCAAGTGACGGGATCCGCGAATTTCAGCGTTTGGGTAGGTGTTGAAATACGTTGTTCGGCTCTAAAGCTGATTGTTGCAGGTCCGTCACGTCCTATCTTTGTTGTTACTAGGACAACTCCGTTTGCTCCACGGGAGCCATATACGGCTGATGCGGTCGCGTCACGTAAGATCGAAAAATTTTCGATGTCATCAACTGGGATACGTGCCAAGTCATCCGCTGTGACCTCCATATTATCGACGAGAATCAATGGTTTATTATTCGTGCCAAAAGTACCTACACCTCTGATGAAGAAATCGGCATTGTCGCCTCCCGGCTCTCCACTACGTTGAAATGAGACGACACCAGCTACTTTCCCCTGTAAAGCGGCGGTAAGGTTACTTACTGGTGCGCGCAATTCTTTTGGGCTAAGTGATGAAACGGAACCAATAAGATCGCTCTTCCTGGAGCGTTGACCAAATGCTGTAACAACGACCTCATCGATTGAACTTGATGCTGATTCTTTTAATATGATATCGAATTTTGATTTGCCGTTAACTGCAACTTCTTGTGGGTCATATCCAACCATTGTAAAGACCATCGTTGCATTAGCAGGTACCTTTAGCACAAAAGCGCCATTGATATCGGTCGCTGTGCCTAAACCTGATTTCCCCTTGACACTTACACTAACGCCCGTAAGTTTTCTGCCTAAGGTATCACTGACGGAACCTGTAACTTGGGTTTCTTGCTGTATGTCTAAACTCTTGTTGATGATTGGCTTGCTGATAATCCTGCTTGGTTCTTCACGATGTGGTTCAATCTTTTTCTTAATGACAATTGTTTTGTCAAAGAAATCGTAAGTAAAATCGGCATTCCCCAATATCATGTTTAGAACCTGTGAAAACGGTTGGTTTTTTACATCGAGAGAAATGTCTTTATTGGCAGATATTTCATTCTTTTTGTAGAAGAAAGTATATCCACTTTGTTTCTCAAGATCTTTTAAAATAACTTGAAGGCTTGTATTATGCTTTTTAAGCGTAATTTGCTGTGCATAGGTATGAGCATCCACTTGGGATAGTCCTAGGCCGATCAATAAAGTGATTAAGTTGACCCTCATAAGAGATCTAGGTAATGGTCGCGCAAAAAAAGGTTTTTGTTTTTCACTTTTAAGGCTTTTATTAGGCGTCATTTTAACGCCCAATAAACCTTCATGAAAATCCCTCTCCTTTCTCATGAACGGAGTTGTTGAAAATTTCATTAAATTCGTTTGGTTTTAATGTGTTAATAATTGAGATGTTATACGATACTTTAATACCAATTACTATGACGGATTCTGCGCCAACAGGGTCCGTTTTTTATTGGCATTAACAATAAGGGTTTATGGTGGCAGTTTTGTGCTTGTCATAATTTTATCAATTGGTTATGTAATGATTAATTTAATTCGGTTATTGTCACCCACTAAAGCTTTTGTATTGATATCTGCATAATTGAGTAGCTCAATCAATTTATTTAAACTTAGATTGCGGGGGATTGTGCCCATGTATTGTTCTTTGCTTTTACTTCGTTTGTAGATAATGTCAATGTTATACCAGCGGGCAATTTGTTGCATTACCTCTTCTGTGTTATTACCATTGAAATAAAACTGACCTTTTTTCCAGCTTAATACTTCTTCAAGATCTATGTGGCGGGAATTTAGTGTGCCATGTTGTAAAGTCGCCTGTTCATTTGGTTTTAGGTAAATATTGGATTGCGGTACATCTTGTGCTGAGACCAGAACAGCCCCTTCCTCTAGGGTTGTTTGTGTTCTATCTGCTTCGGGGTATGCATTGACATTGAAGCGCGTTCCAAGAACCTCAATTTTCTGACCAGGTGTTTTAACAATAAACTTGCTTCTATTGGTTGTTTTCTGTACGTGAAAATAGGCTTCCCCTTGGAGTTCAACCTCTCTGTCGCCTGTATCGAAAGAGGTTGGATAGGAGATCTTTGAATCTGCATTTAATGTAACTAATGTACCGTCTGATAATGTCAGGTCGTATGTGGCCCCTTTTGGTGTATACATGCTATTTTTCTGTCGACTTATTTGACCTGTTTTAACATCGTGATAGCTGATTTGTCCATTACCATCCTTTTTTATAATAACATCGCCTGTTTGTATGCTTTGATTGAGTGGAAGGTGTTCGAGGTCTATCTGTTTACCATTTCCCAAGACAATAATTGCTTTTTCTTTACCTGGTGGGACCGACGCCAATTGTTCGGTACTCGCTAGGATTTCGGGCTTTGGCCAGAGTTTTAAGATAGAAAAACCAATCAGCAGGATGCTGGCGGCGATAGCTATATACCTGACTGCACGAAGCTGTATAATTTTTCCTGCCGGATTTTGTATATCCTTGATAAGGCTCTTTTTTGCATTATTTTGAATATCTGCAAATTCGGTCTCAGAAATGCCGTTCTCGGACTGTTTTTCAAACCAGTCGAGTAGTTCTTTTCTCTCTTCAACAGTATCCTTCCTGTTCAAGAAGACGGAAATCAGCTTGTATATTTCGTTCATTTGATTCATAACAGGTCCATTGGAATGGTCAGTTATTATACAAGTGTGTGAAATAAGGTGTAACCTCCAGTCGAAAATGGAAAAAAAGTGTTTTTTTTAAAATGGATAAAATATTTATGGAAATACCTGTTAAAAAGGTACGGGTGTTGACTAGAAAAATAGTGTAAAATGAAATAAATGGCTTGTTGCTGCACGAAGATGTTTGAGTGCTTTATTAATGTGTTTTTCGACGGTAGACTCACTGATATTAAGCTGCTGAGCAATAGCTTTGTTGCTCATGTAGAAATCACGGCTCAATTTAAATACTTCCCGGCATTTTTCAGGAAGGTTTTCGACTTCTTTGGCGACAATATCGATGATATAACGGTAATAGAGTTTGTCTTCTATTGCAACGGTTTCATCTTCTAGTTCGAGCTCGTCAGAATCGATAGATGATACCTTTAATTTTAAATTCTTACGATAATGGGCAAGGATGAGATATCTACAGGAGCTAAACAGATAGGCCGGGAGAGATTCTATCTGTTCAATCATTTCCCTATTTTTCCATACTGACATAAAAAGGTCGTGCAGTATATCTTCAGCGACTTCACTGCTAGCAACTTTTTTTGCAATAAAAGCGATTAAATCAGGTGTAAATAGATCATATAATACAACAAATGCCCGTTGATCTCCTTGGCGTATAAGCGGGAGAAGCTCGTGGTATTGATATGATTTTGGATTTTTCATGGGTGCACTCGGGCCGTAAACTTAATGAAAAAAATATGATTTCATGTTACAGGAATGATAATCTCTATTTTTTAGCGTTTTTACTATATTTCTATATTTTCAAGAACTTTAATAGTTTTTGGGGTAATACTCCGTTTGCTACTCCCCAGATATTAGTTTTATTTTTTGTGCGTGTTTACACTTGTCAATGGGAAAATATCACTTTCGACATGTGCTTTTTCAATCAGTTGGCGTAATTCTTTGACTTTATTAGGGTTTTCCCGAGCAATATTGTTTTGTTCCTTTGGATCTTGTTTGAGGTTATATAGTTCGGCCGAAGGCTGGCTACTCGTAACTTTTTGTAAGATAAGTTTCCAATCTCCTTGGCGCAAGGCTTGACGTCCCCCGTCTTCATGAAATTCCCAGTATAGGTATTGATGCTGTTTTTGTTGTTACCCAGCAGCGTTGGCACAAATGAGATGCCATCCGTATAATGAGGTTTGTTCGCTTGGGCAACCTCGACCATGGTCGGCATAATATCCCAAAAAGCTCCCAAATAGCTTGAAGTTTTTCCTTCGGCTACTTTACCTTGCCAATAAACAATGAAAGGTGTTTTGATACCGCCCTCATAGAGATCGCGTTTGTTGCCGCGTAACCCGCCAGAGCTATTGAAAAAATTGGGATCGGCCCCGCCTTCTTTGTGTGATCCATTGTCGCTTGTAAAAATGATTATCGTATTATCCAGTAGTTTGTTTTTACGCAATCGATCAACGATTTGACCTACATACGCATCCATACGGCTCACCATACTGGCATACATAGCATGTGGTTTTTCTACTGAAGCATAGCCAGGAACTGTAGCTTGCGGTCCATAATCATTGCCTTTGTATGGCTTTTCGTCAAACCTGTTCGCATATAGTTGGTAATACTTGTCGTCCGGACCAGACAATTCGGCGTGAGGAAGCACGGTAGGTACATATAGAAAAAAAGGTCTCTCCCTATTTTCATCAATAAATTCTAAGGTCTTTTCTTGGATTAATGCCGGTGCATACTGTCCCTGCGCCATTAAGCCATTATCATTTAGTTCTATCCGCTCTTTATTATGCCAAAGGTGTGTAGGGTAATAACGGTGGGATTGACGTTGACAGTTATAGCCGTAAAACTCATCGAAACCTTTTTGGTTAGGAGCACCTGACGTATTGACCATGCCGAGCCCCCATTTTCCAAACGCACCGGTTGTATATCCGGCTTGTTGGAGGAGCATAGCAAAAGTCTGTACGGAGTCCGCTAGCGGTTGTTGTCCTTCAGGTTCAATTTCTTTGTTGCCACGCACGTAGGTATGTCCAGTGTGCTGTCCAGTCATTAAAGACGAACGGGATGGAGCGCAAACGGATGTGCCAGCATAGAAATTGTCAAATTTCATTCCTTTGGCGGCGAGTGAATCGATATGTTTGGTCTCGATTTTTTGCTGACCATATACACCTAGGTCTCCATAGCCAAGATCATCTGCCATAATAAGAACAATATTTGGTCGTTGGTCTTTCTTTTGAGCTAAAGCAAGGGTCGTTAGCGTTAAAAGAAAAGATAACATAAAAGGTGTTTTCATTTGCATTTAGTTAATTTTCAAATTAAATTTTTTGTTGACTAAGCTTGTTCACAAGCTTATACAGTAGTCTAACTTAATCCTTTAAGACAGTTCGATGGGCTTATAGGCTTTAAATTTAATCAAAAATATCTTTTTGACGGTAATAGCGCTCATTCATAGAGGGTAACAACCGGTGAGAAAATGGTCTTAATTGACTGTCTATTCCTTTTTTCATTTCTACGCATACGATTGTGTAATAATTTATTTTATGTAGTCAATTGTAATCTCCGATATGTTCATATTTATTTTCTAATTTCACCCTAATTTTATGAAAATGCTCTTATGGCCAAATCAATTAAAGAAATAGCACAGGAACTCAATGTGTCTAAATCAACTGTTTCATTAGTCATCAATCACAAGGCCGAACAAGCACGCATCAGCAAAGAATTGGAGAACCGCGTATTGGCATACGTCGAGAAAGTTGGTTATAAGCCAAATGCATTGGCAAAAAGTTTAGCGACTGGACGGTCAAATACTATCGGTCTTATTGTAGAGAATATTGGGGATTCTTTCTTTGGGCCATTTGCATTGTATGTGGAGGAATTGTTTCGGAACAAAAAATATCATGTTCTCTACAGTAGTACACTTGGAGACTCGCAAAATGCGCGTGATATCATCGATTCAATGCTGGAAAAGAAAGTGGAAGGTATTATTTTGGCTCCCACAGTAGATTTGGAGGAATATCAACGGAAGATTTTAGAATACGGCGTGCCATTAGTTGTATTCGATAGAAATTCTCCAGCGGTAGAGACACATTATGTCCATATTGATAATGAGGATAGCAGTAGAAAAGCATGTGAACATTTGAAGTCCATTGGTTGCCTGAATTTTGGATTAGTTACCATTGACTCGGACCAGCCGCAGATGTTGGCGAGGAAGAGTGCCTATTTAGGCTTCTGTGAAGAAAACGAAATGGAACCACGTTTGTTACACTTGCCTTATCAACAGTTAAAGCAAAAGGGGACGCAGTTACTAAGAAAATGGGCTGCTGAAAATCCTGCATTGGATGGATTATTTTTTACAACAAATTACCTCTGTATACTTGGCTTAAAGGCGCTTCGATCGGAAGGCGAACATACCTTTGACTTTCCGATGTTTTCTTTTGATGATCACGAATTGTTTGATATTTTAAATCCAAAAATATCCTGTATTCAACAGCCGTTGGAACCACTCGCAAAAACATGTGTCAAGGTCCTGTTAAAAGAGATTGATCAGGGGGTGTCGAAGCCAAAAGAGTATATTATTTCGACCAAATTAATAGCGCGATAAGATCGTTAGCAGGATAGCATAAAAGTTGAATTGTAAAAATCATAAGACGTATCCGTTCAATTTTGAGGGGCTATTTTGATTTATTATTCTTTTTTATATCTTTACTAATACGTTTTAGTAGAAATATTTTTATACATCCTAAATAATGAAGAAATCTTTAAGTGTTTTTCTGGGTTCGTTATTGTCTTTTGGTTTGTTTTGCGCAAAACCGGTTTTGGCTCAGAAATTTAGAGGGCAGCAGCTAGAAGCTGTCGATCTTGTTAATCCATTAATGGGTACCGAATCCAAATTTGAATTGTCTAATGGAAACACCTATCCCTCTATAGCTAGACCCTGGGGTATGAATATGTGGACACCTCAGACAGGTAAAAATGGTGACGGATGGCAGTATCAATACACCGCTGATAAAATTCGTGGTTTAAAACAGACCCACCAGCCATCACCTTGGATGAATGATTATGGTGTTTTTTCTATCATGCCTGTGACAGGAAAGCCTGTATTCGATCAAGATGAGCGTGCGAGCTGGTTTTCGCATAAAGCTGAGATTGTAAAACCTTATTATTACTCGGTTTATCTAGCAGATCATGATGTGACTGCCGAAATTACACCAACGGAGCGGGCGGCAATGTTTAGAATCTCGTTCAATAAAACAGACGATGCTTATATCGTTTTGGATGCTTATGAAAAAGGATCTGAGGTTCAGATTATTCCAGAAAAAAATATGATTATTGGTTATTCTTCGAAATATGCGCGTGGTCCTCTACCTGCAAATTTCAAGAATTATTTTGTGTTGGTTTTTGATCAGCCTTTTGCGAGCGTTGCAACCTGGGAAGGTAAAGAGAAGAAGGACGGACAACTGCAGATTAAGGGCGACCACACAGGAGCAATTGTCGGATTTAAAGTAAAGGATAAAACTAAACCAGTACAAGTGAAGGTCGCTTCATCTTTTATTAGTGCGGAGCAGGCTCTCATCAACTTAAATGAGTTGGGGAATAAATCTTTTGACCAGATTAAAGAAGATGGACGTCAGATCTGGAATTCTACTTTAGGAAAAATTAAAGTAGAAGGTGATGATATCGATCAGTTGCGTACATTCTATTCGACCATGTATCGGACCTTATTTTTCCCGAACAAATTATATGAAGTTGATGCACAGGGAAAAGTTGTACATTACAGTCCTTACAATGGGAAAACACTTCCGGGTTATTTATTCGGAGGAACAGGTTTTTGGGATACTTTTAGAGCATTATATCCATTCTTAAACTTTATGTATCCATCTATTAACAAGGAAATGCAGGAAGGTCTTCTCAATGCATATCTAGAGGGTGGGTTTCTGCCAGAATGGAGCAGTCCTGGATATGCAGATATCATGGTGGGTAATAACTCTGCTTCGGTTGTTTCGGATGCATATATGAAGGGATTGCGCGGTTATGATATCAATAAGTTATACGAAGCTTTACAACATGGTGCTAACAATGAAGGACCAATGAGTGCTGTTGGAAGAAAGGGTGTTGAATATTACAATAGCTTAGGCTATGTGCCCTATGACGTCAAAATCAATGAAAATGCGGCCCGTACATTGGAATATGCTTATGACGATTTCACGATCTACCAATTGGCAAAAGCACTGAACCGTCCCAAAGCTGAAATTGATTTGTATGCAAAACGTGCACAGAACTACAGAAATTTATTTGATCCATCGACCAATCTTATGCGTGGAAAAAATAAAGACGGAAAATTCCAGACTCCTTTCAATCCATTGAAATGGGGTGATGCTTTCACTGAAGGCAATAGCTGGCATTATTCCTGGAGCGTATTCCACGATGTTCAGGGTTTGATCGATTTGATGGGTGGAGAAAAGACATTCGTAAGCATGTTAGATTCGGTATTTGTTCAGTCTCCGGATTTCGACGATAGCTATTACGGTGGTATTATTCATGAAATACGTGAAATGCAGGTTGCTAATATGGGCCAGTATGCGCATGGTAATCAGCCAATTCAACATATGCCCTATCTTTACAATTATGCTGGCCAGCCTTGGAAAACACAATATTGGGTCCGTCAGGTAATGGACAGAATGTATAAGCCGACTGCAGATGGTTACTGTGGTGATGAAGATAATGGACAAACTTCCGCATGGTATGTGTTTTCTGCCTTAGGTTTCTATCCGGTATGTCCAGCGACGGATGAATACGTTCTGGGAGCGCCATTATTTAAAAAAGCAACATTGACTTTTGAAAATGGGAAAACATTGACGATCGATGCAGCTAAGAACTCTGCTGATAATATTTATGTGAACGCATTGCAGTGGAATGGTGCAACTTACGGTAAGAACTGGTTAAGCCATAAAGCATTGCATGAAGGAGGAAAGCTTAATTTTGATATGGCCGCAAAACCTAACTATACTAGAGGAGGCTCTAAAAGTGACGCACCTTATTCAATGACAACAGACTTGAAGACCAATATCAAGTTGAAATCGAACAAAAAGAAATAATTTTTGTGCTATGATGAATCTTAAAAACTTAAAAGTAGCTCTTACCATAGTTGGATTGGCTTCTTCTTGTTCGCTTTTCGCACAAGACAATTGGAAACACACAGAAAATGACCGCCAGGTGGCGGTAGACGTTGATAGTATAAGCAAAGGTGGTTATACCTTGATCTGGATCAATAAAGACAAAGAGTTTAGTGCTTCTTTAAAAGATAGATTAATCGCGGCTTATTTCACCAACTATCCAAAATTGGCGAAGAAATACAATAAAAAAACAATCAAGGAAGTTTCTTTCGTAATTGATCCAGATTACAAGGGTGTAGCGGCTACAGCAGGCGGAATCGTACGTTATAGTCCTGCCTGGTTTGCTAAAAATCCGGGAGATATTGATGTTGTTACTCACGAAGTCATGCATATTGTACAAGCATACCCTGATGAAGCAGGGCCTTGGTGGATTACGGAGGGGATAGCAGATTTTGTTCGATTTGATGATGGTATTGATAATGCTGGAGCTAATTGGAAATTACCTGAATACAGCGATAAGCAAAAATATACGGATTCTTATCGTGTTACAGCTCGATTCTTATACTGGATTAATCAGCATGTGAAGAAGGATTTTGTTAAGAATTTGGATGCAGCTATGCGCAACAAAAGCTATACTGATGCTTTTTGGAAAGCACAGACGGGGAAGACGATCGATGAGCTATGGGCGGATTACAGCAAAAATCCTACAATATAATTCCTGAACGATGAATATAAAAAGTTTGGTCTTTCTGGGATTGATTAGTGTCCCACTTGTATCAAAGGCACAAGAAACTAAATTAGTGCAGTATGTTAAGCCTCTCATCGGCACAGCCCGTATGGGGCATACCTTTCCTGGGGCGACTGTTCCCTTTGGCGCTGTACAATTAAGTCCGGATACGGACACCTTGGCGTATGCCGTGAATGGGCGCTATAATGGAGATGTATACAAATATTGTGCTGGCTACCAATATGATGATCCTACGATTGTCGGTTTTAGTCACACCCATTTTAGTGGTACCGGTCATTCCGATCTTGGTGACATACAGATTATGCCGACCCAAGGCAAAATTCAATTAAACCCTGGAACCGCAGATCGTCCACAAGATGGCTACCGGTCTCCCTACAGTCACGCGAATGAACGTGCTGAAGCTAATTATTATAGTGTTCTGTTGGACAAACATCAGATTAAAGCTGAGCTAACGACGACGGCACGTGTGGGCATACACCGTTATACGTTCAAAGAGTCTGATGCTTCGCATCTGATAGTTGATCTAACCGCTGGGATCTATAATTATGATGGAAAAAATGTTTGGACTGTTGTTAAAGTATTGAATGATTCAACTTTGGTTGGATACCGCCAAACAAATGGTTGGTCAAGGACCCGCACGGTATATTTTGCTATTAAAACATCGAAAGCTTTCAAGAATTACGGTGCAAAATACGAGGATGGGAAATCTGTGTATAATGGTTTCTGGCGTAAGTTTGATCAGCAAAACAATTTCCCGGATCTGGCAGCTCACAATATCAAGCTACATTTGGATTTTGATACCAAATCGCAGGAATCGGTACTTTTAAAAGTCGCATTAAGTCCGGTTAGTATGAAGAATGCACTGGCTAATATGAATGCGGAAGCACCGGACTGGAACTTCGATGGATACGTTAAGAAAGGTCAGGAAGCTTGGGAAAAGGAGTTGCATAAAATAGAGGCGGAGATGCTGAACAAGGAAGATCTTGTCAATTTCTATACAGCGATGTATCATGCAAGTCTAATGCCAACGGTTTATATGGATACCAATGGTGAGTATAAAGGGCTGGATCAAGAAGTGCATCGTGCGGAAGGTTTTACGAATTATACCTCATTTTCGCTATGGGATACCTTTAGGGCGTTTCATCCCTTGCTGAATCTCATCAATCCATCCCGCAATGCAGATATTGTCGCCTCCATGATGGCTCACTATGATCAGAGTGTGCTGAAGATGTTGCCGATTTGGTCGCATTATGCGAATGACAACTGGTGTATGAGCGGCTATCATTCGGTATCAGTTATAGTCGATGCCATTCTTAAAGGTGGTTACAAAGGTGATCCTGAGGCCGCGTTGGCGGCTTGCGTACAAACCGCAAATACACGTCAATATGAAGGGATAGGCGCTTATATTGATAAGGGCTATGTTCCTGATGACGTGTCGGGCACGTCTGTTTCAAATACATTGGAGTATGCATATGACGATTGGTGTATCGCGCAATTAGCAAAAAAATTGGGAAAAGACGATATCTACAATACATTTTCCAAACGAGCTGAAAGCTGGAAATCACTGTATGATCCTTCTATAGGTTTTATGCGTCCCAAGAATTCAGCGGGAAAGTTTAAAGAAAAATTTGATGTCCTGGATACACATGGCCAAGGATTTATCGAAGGAAATTCATGGAATTATAGTCTTTACGTGCCTCATCAACCGACTGAAATGATGGCATTAATGGGTGGGAAAAAACGGTTAGAATCTTATTTAGATTCGCTTTTTACCATGGAATTGCCTGATAAATATTTTGAACATACAGAGGACATCACAAGGGATGGCATTATCGGCAATTATGTGCATGGCAATGAGCCGTCACACCATGTGGCCTATTTGTACAATATCACCAATAGTCCATGGAAAGCCCAAGCGCGTGTTAGACAGATTATACGTAATCAGTACCATAATGGTCACGCGGGATTAGGCGGGAATGACGACTGTGGACAGATGTCGGCCTGGTATCTATTTACTGCACTGGGTTTTTATCCAGTGGCGCCTGGAGAAGACAGCTATTGGATTGGCAGTCCATTGGTAAAATCCGCAAAAGTAAATCTTGAAAACGGAAGGAGTCTTTCCATCGTCGCGCGGAACCAATCTGAAAAGAACGTGTACGTTAAATCTGTTTCTTTGAATGGACAGAAATTGAATAATTTGCAGCTCTCTTATAATAGCATTATAAACGGAGGAGAACTGGTTTTTGAGATGAGTAGTAAACCGAATAAATAATCAGTCAACGATATGGCTACAAAGGCCCCTTCATTTAATGAAGGGGCCTTTTATTTTGTTCCCTATTGACCGTGCATAGATGAGGAGCACGTTCTGTCTTGCAATCGTTTAATATGCAGTCTGTTAGTTCGTGTTAGTTGGCTTGGTAGTGATGGTGTTACAATTTGAAAAAAAATTAATTGACTGCATTATTTTAGCAAAATCTTAATTTTTATATGAAATAACCCACTTTTTTCGCTGTAAATTGCTTAATGTTACTGACTAAACCAGTTTAGCAA
>JALAGS010000215.1 GCA_022712315.1 Sphingobacterium sp.
TAATTTAGGTTTATAATTGGTTATTTAAGGTTTTCATTCTCCCCGTTTGAAAACCTTTTTTTATTTATACCCACATGATACACTCAAAAACAAAATAGATTTTCTTCAGCGTGTGCAACTCAGCGAATAAGGAATACCGCAGCCACCGTTACCATGACATTATCATAACGGGCTCAAATTGAGCCGATTTGTCTCGGTTTGCTTGGGATTATCATACTGTTTGCTTGGGATTATCATACTTTTTAAACTTTCCAGCTCTTTTATATACTGAGCAAGCAAATCGAATATCTATAGAGACTTTTCATTTCAAACATAAAAAGGGCAATGTGTCACATTGCCCTTTCCTATTGTATACCCAATTACTGGCCTATTACATCTTATAATACTGTTCCCAGCCTCTTGCAGGTGGAGGTCCGGCTAAAAGAGCATTGGCAAACTTATCATTGACAATTTCTTTCGTCTGTGTATTCAGTATCAATTTGCTGTTTAAACGTTGTGCAATGACACCTAAACAAAACACTTGGCTCAAAGGACCTGCAATCTCAAAAGCCGAGCGCGTCTTTTCTTCGCCTTTACAGCCTTTTAAGAAATTAGCGAAGTGGTTTGATGGTGATTTTGGCACTTCCGGTAACCGAGACTCCATTTCTTTAGCTTTGGCTTCTGGAATAATCTGCAGCGTACTTGCGTGGGAGCCTCCTTTAAATATCAAATCCTTGCTATAGATAATTTTTCCGGGATTTAATTTAGCGGGTTCTAATTTCCCTGTACTTGGTGCAGGTATATTAGGATCCAGTCCAGATACTCCGTAGCCTTCTGGTATAGGCGGCAAATTATCCAGTCCGTCATACCAATTGATGTCTAATGCCGGCATTTTTTTCCGTTTTGGGAAATGAAATTTCAAGGTTGAAGACATCGGAAAGAAATACGAATTATACCCATCGAGCTTCACCGCGGATACTTCTGTAGGCAACCCCAAATCTAAAAATTCATGTGCTGTATCCAAGATATGCGCTCCCCAATCGCCTAACGCCCCCATTCCGAAATCATACCAGCAACGCCATTGGCCATTTACAAAATCCTTATTATAATTGTGGCCTATAGTCTGCATTTGCCAAAGATCCCAGTCTAATGTTTCGGGTATCATCTCTGCGGCAGGAAAGCCCTTCATATTCACGTCCCAGCCATGCCATCTGCGCGGCATATTCATGTGCGCATCTATGCGCGTCACATCCTTAATGATACCGGCTTCTTTCCATGCTTTAAACTGAAAATAATTTGCTTCGGAGTGCCCTTGGTTTCCCATTTGGGTGGCAAGTTTAGGATTTTTCCGAGCTTTGTTTGCCATAAGCTCAACTTCAAGGAATGTTCTCGCCATTGGTTTTTCCACATAAACATGTTTACCTAAATCCAGTGCAAGCATTGTTATGGCAAAGTGCGAAAAATCGGGTGTTCCGACACTTACAGCATCGATCTGATTGCCCATTTTGTCAAACATCACCCTAAAGTCCTTAAATTTAGGTGCATCGGGAAACATACCCAAAATCTCCTGTGTATGTTTAGCGCCAAGATCGACATCACATAAGGCTACAATATTACAGAGCCCGGTCTTATAGAGTTCTTTAATGATGTCTGCCGCCCTATTGCCCAAGCCTACGCAGGCTAAATTTACACGTTCATTGGGTTTGGCCAGATTGACCTTTCCCAAGACACTATTGGACAGCATAACAGCTCCTGCAGCAATAACGGACTGTTTAACAAAGCTTCTGCGTGATAAATAATGATTCATAATGAGTCAGCTTAATTGGGTGTATTGATTTTTATACTGCGAAAGGAAACCCGATCACCATGGTCCTGCAAAAGAATAAAGCCTTCCTTCGCTTCCCCAAAGTTCTCCCAGTCTTTATATTTGCTGATTTGGACCTGATCTTTAAAGGCTTTGGAGCCCCGCTCATAAGACAACATCTTAATGCCATTTAAATAATGCTCCACCTTGTTATCTGCTGTAACAACAACCCGACCTCTGTTCCATTCACCGATCGGTCTGCGTGCACGGTCATCGCGATTGGATGTAATAAGATCATAAAGAGATGCCAAGGTGCGATTTCCATCCCGTCCCAGTTTCGCATCAGGGTGTAAAGCATCATCCAGCACCTGATATTCTAAACCAATAGCCGATCCTTTTGATTTTTCTTTTAAAGTCACAAAGTACTTAACACCGCTATTCGCGCCCGGACTAAGTTTAAATTCAAAAGAAAGATCAAACACAGCGTATTTATCTTTAGTGACGATATCACCACCATTGGTCGACTCCCCACCGTCAGATTTTAGAACAGTCATTTGACCATCCTTAACTTCCCAGCCACGTTCAGGGAATTTATCACCGTGGATGCTCCGCCAGCCCTTATTGGTTTTACCGTCAAACAGCAGCTTAACACCTTTCTTCTTTTCAGCATCTGCCAATTCATTGGGCTTCAGGTTGACGATATAGCGATCTTTTGGAAAACCTTTTGATTTAAGATCGGTTGTTTTTATTTTAATATTCTTAAAATAAACTTTCTTTCCATCCAATTTCGGTGGAATACCATGTACCTGTAGTCCGATAAAACCTGTTCTGTCGATTGTATCAACGACATAAGCTACGGGAATATCATTGACCCATGTACGCAGCTCGTCACCGATTGCTTCTATTCGAATGTGATTAAATTCCTCTACTTTATAGGCTTTTTTGGCATTTTCATTTAAATCCAATGGATAAATCCATCCACGGCGTGCCTCGTCATATATCCCGCCCGTCCATGCACGTGAAGAGGGGTCTATTTCAACTTGCCTTCCATATACGCGTCCGCGCCCATCATTGGCTTTTGGATCAAGATGGCTTCGCGTCTGGATACCTGAATTTGTTTCGTTGCCTTCAAGTTTAACATCCAGCTCCAATATGAAATCACCATATTCTTTTTCAGTAATCAAAAAAGAATTGGGCGTACCTTTTGTCATTCGGCCAACTATAGCATCACCCTCGATAGAATAAGGGGCTTTTCCTCCAACAGATTTCCAGCCATTTAGTGTTTTTCCATCAAAAAGGTTTGTCCAACCTTTCTCATTACTCTTATCTGTCTGGGCATACGACAATACAGCATTGCTTACCATCGCTGCCATTAAAACAGATTTAAATAGTATATTTCTTTTCATTGTAAAATTTGATCTTGAGTCTATCGACCCGGTTTATTTATTCATCATTGGTTCGTCAACCCTAGCAAGACTGCGGCCGTACTGTCGAAAGCCAAGGGACGATGCCACTTTTCGGTTTCGAGCCATACCGGATCCCTTTTACTTATCGGTCATGGTTTCAATTGACTTAGCAAAACAATATATCAATTAATATAAGTGAAATGAATCAAATGATATGATTTATTTACGAAAACGTTTGAATCACTCTAAAAAACAGACCGTTCCTTTCAAAAAAAGCAGACACACCGTAGGTCGACAGAAAAGATGCAGGTTTGGAATAAAACAATGTTTCTGAGAAGTTATGCAAAACAGGTCCCAATCATTGAGATTCAACGGTAATTGGGGATAACTTATGGACTGATTAAGGCCAACTTCGGTCTGCTCGCAGCTTGTAAAAACTATGCAGCCATAGTGAAAGCACCTTACGAGGTGGACTCAATGTGGGCTCACTGTACACTCACTCCGCTCACAGGTCGAACTTGATAACAAGATGTCCCAAACTTTTCCCCTATCTACCCCCATGTATAGCCGATACCATCACCATATGGTATTATTCAGAAACCATATGGCCTATTCCTATATGTTATCTCTATTGACAATCATACAATGCTCGATACTGTATGCTTCCACATTTGAAAAACAAATAAAAACAATCAGTAAAAAATTTGGATAACACGAAAATTATACACAACTTTAAAGCACAAACACCTGCTCTAAACAGGCTACAAGTTAACAAAGGAAATTTTTTATTTTAAAACGATGATTTTATCGTAAGAATACTCGCGGATAGAATCTTAAATTAGTTTTTTTGCAGAAAAACTCACTTAATGTACAAACAGTAGCATATAAAATATGACAACCAATCCCATTAAGGTATATACAGTAGTTTCAAAAGAAGTAAAAGAAGATCCAGATTTATTCACCAATCTGGAAGGTATCTTCTCAACATACGAAAAAGCACAGGAATATATTGATCACTTCTTTGGCAATGCTAAATATGGCTATCGATCTATTGTTACGACTTATGTAGATCCTTTTCAAGAGGAGATCCAGAATAATGAATTCTATTATAGCATTTCATCTCAATTCATAGAGCCACATTTAGAAGTTGAAATCTGCAAGACTTCTTTTGCTGTTGTCCTCTCCGAAGTCGGACAATTGCGTATCGATCCCGCAACCTCAGAGAAACCTTTAGAATTAAACCTGCACTGTTTTGCTACTTCCGAGGAAAAGGCGATGGAAAAATTCGAAAAGTTGGTTCAAGACTATGCCAAAGAACAGCAAGTTCAGTTTCAGATTCGTCCCTTTCGCGTTGCAGACTCGGATCAATGCTACTAAACTGCAATTACAGGAAACTCCAGTAGTCATTTCAGAGGTTTATTTTTTTTCGGATTTCACTTAAATATTCCGGTGTAAATCCCAAATAGGAAGCAATTAGGTATTGTGGGACACGTTGTACAAATTCGGGATATTTGCGGAGCATATCATGATAAAATTCTTCTTTAGATAAAGAGAATAAATACTTAACACGCATTTGTGCTGCAGCGTATGCTCTTTGATAGACAAAGCGAAAATACCGTTCCATTATGGGAAATGCTGCAACTAATTTTTCCTGATTTTCCTGACTGATATAAATTAAATCCGACTTTTCCACTGCCTGAATGTAAAATGAAGTTACAAGCTTATGTTCGAAGGCCATATTGTCTGTAATCCACCAATTTTCTATGGCAAATTCGGTCGTCTGTTCGACGCCTTTTTCATTCACAAAGAATTTACGGAGAATACCTTTCGAAACAAAAAAATGAGATTTGCAAACCTGCCCCTCTTCCAGTATATTTTCTTTTTTTGCGACCGTTTTTATCTTAAAGTAATCAAGTATTCCGTCTAATTCGATCGGATCGACATCGATAAATTTCTTTAAATGTTCTTTGAGTTTTTCCAACAGTCCATCAATTTATTGTACAAACAAAGCTACTCATTCATTTTATTAAAAAAAATACGTTCACCCCCAATTTCAATCAGGTTGAATCTCCAAAGACTTGCAAAATAAATTGGTGTATTACGAATAATCATTCAACAGCTGCGAATAATAAATACAAGTAGATTCGCCCCTTGTTACTGCTTATATTTACGAAAAGTAAGTCCGAAATAAGTGCTAGACAGAAGATGTATTTCGCAGAAAATGATATTCTTCTCGTTTTTAGCAGGCTTAATACGCTTAAAAAAGGAAATAACAATGATCAAAATTAATTTTGACAAAGGAAAAATTATCGTGAGCATGGCACTTTGCTTTCTCGCAGCCGTCATTGCGCTTTACGCTTGGTTATATAAAGATCTTATTTTTAAACTGGCATCGACTGTATGGGTGCTCGTTGCAGCGAGGGTATTTTACCTCAGAATACAACAGCTAAACCGCTGTCGAAAAGGCATAGCTGCACTCACGATAGCTCAGGACGCACTCCTAAATAACAGCACATTAGGACCGCAACAAATTCCGTGGACAGATATCGATTGCTTTGTGACCGGTTTATACCGTACAACTTCTATTTTTATAAAATTAAAAGACTCTTCATTGCTAAGAAAAGAAAAAACAAACCGCTTCGTACGTCTCTTAAGCTTTATCGATCGTAATCTTTCTACAAAACCAGGATCCTTGTGGATTGATATAGATGTAATCAATATCCGGGAACAGGACCTCATGTCTTTACTGAAACAAAAATTGGAAAGCTAACTGGAAATTGCGCTTAGATTACCGAAGGAGTATCCTGCATAAAAAATCAGCCCACCGATCTTCGACAATGAGCTGATTCGCATTTACTGTATCTAACACGGTTATATCAGAAAACATCCTTTCTATAATAACGCAAAATTTGAAGATTTCGTATTTCCTTCATTTAATTTCTAAAATCAATCTAAACCAGCAAACGTCAGCCTTAGAGAACCATCTATGTTGTTATATAGTGGACTTCATGAGCTTCTGTCAATTGAGGAACTTCCAAATTATGGAGCATTTTATCCAAGACAGCATCAGGTAACGGATATTCCCGATCTCTATTCTGTATCCGCCAAACTTTATAAGGTTTTTCAACATACAGCAATTTAACATAGGCTTGATAGCCAACAAAAAGATCGATCAGTTGCTGACGCATCTGGGAAGTTATATTGGTTGCATTCCAAATAAAATCCTGACCGCAGCGCAAATATTTTTTTGCCTGCTCTTTTGCTTCCTGTATAACCCATCCGTTTCTCCTTTTATCGGTGGGATCAATGCGATATTTGCGTCTGATATCATCCAGGCTAATAACGGGTATATCGGTATTCATTTTTAGGATCTGATAATCTTTACCCATTCCTGGCAGACCTGAAAGTACAATAACCGTAGATTTAAATGCATCAAAAGGCACGTAGTCCACGTAACTATCTTTTCCATTAAAATAGGTAAATCGCGCATTTTCTGATAAAAAGGAACGGGCAGCATGCCAGCAGCCAATCTCTTTGGTATACAGTTCAAATATATCCAATGCATAGAGCAGTGCATCCAGATCGCGGCAATATCGACCTCTTGCATCTGCTTCAGCCAACAGTTTGAGCTGACTCATATTGACAGATAGCGAAGCCTCCAGGGCGCTCTTCATGGAATCAGCTTTTTTCATGAGCCATAATGGCAAGCCATGGTAGCGTACCAAGGAAACGATTTCCTCCCGCAATGCAAAAGGAGTCTCCACATCACGAAATAAAATCTCACGTGTGGTCCGCGCGCCCTTTTTGGCATGATTAGGCGAACTGATACGGCCATCTGTACCGACGATTGTGGTTGATCTCTTTTCGACATCATGCAACAATGCCGAAGCCCAGATCAGCTCCTGCCTTTGGCGATCCAACTTCTGGTATTCGGGAAGCTTTTCAAGCTGATGCAGTACCATCTGTGTATGAATCGCAACATTGCCTTCTGCATGGTGCACAGCATCTTGCGGCACCTTTTCCATATCACGGACCCAAGAAAATTTTTCCTCCAAAGCCCCCCAGTCTTTATCTCCTGCTATTGTCCATTCCATTAAAAATCCCTCCTTTCCCAAATTAATTTTGTGCGTCGCCAGGATTTTGACCAATGTTCGTCGGTCTGCACGTGCCCCTCTCTAACATATTTAAAAACATTATGCTGAAATTTGCCGACAGCATATGCATCGGCATTCCTGCACACAAGTCCTTCCACTGTACAGGCTTCATCAGTCTTCGGATCAACGGATCCAAACACTGAGGGCTGCTTAGCAAAATTTTCGACGGAGAACCGAAGCTGCTGCTCTGTCAAATCCTTTACAGTTTCAAGTTTTAAAACAGGTACCATGGGCAGATCAAATAAACTAGCATAAAAAGTAACCTCTTCCCACGAAAGCCATTGATCGTTAATCCGAGCTGCGAAAACATAGTAGTAATGCTCAAGTTTCCGATATTCGATTGAATGCACAGCATATAGATTTTCTCCAAAAAACTCCAAATCATCCAGATCATTTTTTAATCTGGCCCAATGCTCCCGTAGCTGAGCCGTCCATGGCGAAGTGGTCGGTGCCGCATGAGACCGAGCAAAAACACCCCGTCGTGAGAGGCAATTATTTTCACCATCTAATTTTTCTGTAAATAACAGTTGATGGAAGGATTGTATATCCGTCCAATAATGTTGATTAAAACGATCGTCGCTGCTTGTCCCTGGTGAAAATGGGAAATGATAGGTACGACCATATTTTGTTGAATCCATTTTTAAAATTTAAGTCTATACTAAAAATTTGAAGACATAGGAATATGGGTAATCAAATCGGATAAATCCCATTGATTACTTTTCCTCCTAAATATCGACAATGCATTACATGGCTTTACGTTTTAAAAATTGATAACATGAATGATCTATAAGTGCAAAATTATAAAATTTATCTTAAATCCTACGTGTTTCAATATTGATATCAAAAAATACAGCTCTTAGGCTGTTTATTGTTCACATATTATATTTTCTATTGATAGGGCGAAGGAATAGGAACTTTCAGTTTCATCTTCAAGGTTTTGATGAGACAATGTTAACCGAAATGAAAATATAAAATAAAAAAATGTGATGAATACTACCAAAAATGTGACGAATCAAATTTTCTTCATTAGATGGATGTATATTCTATTCGGGTTTCCTCAAAATAGGATTTGATTTACTATCTTTAGTCTCAATAATATCAAGCCAAGATTATAGCTTCTTCCAAAAAGATTCTACATATAATAGTCAGTTATTATAGATTGACGCCTAATTTTACAGTAGCTTTTACTGTAAATAATTGAGATTGCGTGTAGCATTGAAATTAAAAGGATTAATCTGGGGTTTTTAAAATAATTGATCAGATGAATACATATAGCGTATTAAAAAGATTTTCCAATTTAGATGAAGCTCAAGAATGTCATAAACTACTTTCGGAGAGAGGTATAGAAACCCGTTTGGCTGATAACCTACCTCCTGTTGATATTACATTTTCTGGAAATACGGTTGGACACCAATATGAGATTCAAATAGACCCTGCCAATTTCGCAAATGGAGAATCAATATTAGAAGAACAGGAAATGCAGTCTCTCCCACTGGTTGAAGACGACTACTACTTATATCAATTTTCCGACGAAGAGCTCCTAGAAATTCTTCAAAAACCCGATGAATGGAACAAATTGGACTATGTACTTGCTAGAGAGATTTTATTAAAAAGAGGGAAAGAGATCGATCAGGAAAAGCTTGATCTTTTGAAGCAGGAACGGCTCATGCAACTACGGGAAGTGGAACCGCAGCAGAAGTATTGGATTATTTTCGGTTATATTTCAGCCATTCTAGGTGGTCTTTTTGGAATTGCAATCGGGTATATGTTGTTTAGTTCCAAGAAGATCCTACCGAATGGCGAACGGGTGTTTTCTTATTCGGATCATGACAGAAAGCAAGGGACAAACATATTCTATATCGGACTATTTGTATTTACAATCACCTTTCTCATCAGAATTCTCTGGGGATAGACATCGTGAAATTAAATCATTCAACCTTTTTTAAAAGAACTGCAGAATTATTGTCTAAGTTTTAAATATTAAAAAAAATACCGATATTTAAGACGACTTCTTTATTCTTTAATTATTTTTTGTAAGCCTACAAATAAATTGCCTTTATGAATAGTTTAAAGACCAACGCCACCCATTTCCGATATAAAAAGCATCCGGGAGATTTATTTAGAAACACTTCTGTTCAATTTTTGCCTCACCCCTATAAAAACCAAGAAGACTTTTGGGTATGGTTTCACCCTTCTTACCATCACAGTGAAGATATTTCAGATTTAGGTGACTTGTACAAACAGCTTCATGAAACTCCCTGCCAAGACAATGGTCCTTTGAGTTCAAAAAATGAGTTATGCTACAGTGGAGTAGCGAAAGAACGTCTCTTTGAAGAAATAAAATCCTTGGAACAAAAGATTTATCAAGATTGTTTTGAAAACTTTTATTTGCTGATTATTGAAGGCCAGATCGAATTAATTGACAGCCATCAGGTTGAAAGTAAATAATCTAGCTCTTAATCTGTAACTTTGGGCTGCTATGCGTTATATAACTTGTGCAATTATAAGAGAGGAGGATAAGGTACTCATTTGTCAGCGTCCGGCATCGGTAACGAATGCCCTAAAGTGGGAATTTCCTGGTCGCATCACCGGACCCCACCAACCAACGAAAGCAAATTTGTCTCTCAAAATTATGGAAGAGCTTAATATAGATATTCTTGTCGGAAGGCCCCTACAGATTACGCAACAAGGCCATACAAGTCCGGAAATTTGTCTCTATCCTGTTCTATGCACCTTATCTTCTGGCGAAGTTGCCTTGCTAAAATATGTTCAAGCAATATGGATCTCCCCTGCAGAACTATTGCATTTTGATTGGGTCGATGAAGATCGATCTATTGTAGAAGAGTACATCACTTATGTTAAAAATTCAACTCCCCAATCAGCCATCAAGGAAGCATTTTTAGAAATCCTAATCGGGCTAGCCAGTTTTATACTCGTCAAGATGTTTTTCAATTTATATATCGGATTATTGATAACTTTTGTTCTCCTCACGATTACTGGGATTTACAGCTATTATACCCGAAAAGGTATAACCAAAAGACCTATGTCTTAAAAAACAATAAATGCAAACCATTTGCTAATCGAACTAAATCAGGCTTTCTTTAGGAATATCATTAAACTTAACTACATTTACAAAAACTAAGTGATCCGTCAATTTATTTTAGCCATTTGAGGACTTACCAAATGAAAAATTTTCCACAAATAGAAACAGAACGACTTATTCTCAATGCAGTTACTACTTCTGATATTCCACAGATTGTTGAATATCTTCAGGATAAAGTATATTCGGACTTTACATCAAATATCCCTTACCCATACCGAAAGGAAGATGCTGAATACTGGCTCAAACTAGCCGAAGAAGCATTTGTCAATCGTAAGGGATTCACTTTTGCTATCCGAAATAAAGATAAAAAACTAATTGGGGCGATTGGCCTTCATGATGAAGGCTCGGATAAAGCCGAGCTGGGATACTGGATTGCTATTTCTTACTGGAATAAAGGTTATGTCACTGAAGCCGCAAAAGCAATCATTGATTTTGGATTTAGAGAATTAAACTTTAATAAAATCTTTGCGACCTACTTTCCACATAATCCAGCCTCGGGAAAAGTCATGGAAAAGATAGGCATGGAAAAAGAAGCGCTATTGAAAAAGCA
>JALAGS010000018.1 GCA_022712315.1 Sphingobacterium sp.
ACTTTGCACTCCGACAAAGCAGTCGGAATGACCCTTCCCCATGAGCTAGTTTTGATTGTCTTTGCTCAGATTTACAATAGGAAATTTAATTTTTTGAACTAGATATAATGCCAAGAAACACTTCCATTAAGTCGGTTTTAATCATCGGATCAGGTCCCATCGTTATCGGTCAGGCTTGTGAATTTGATTATTCTGGATCTCAAGCATCGCTTTCATTGAAAGAAGAAGGTATTGAAGTATCCATCATCAACTCAAACCCTGCAACAATCATGACGGATAAAGTTGTTGCAGACAATGTCTACTTACTTCCATTAACTTGCGAGAGTATTGAGGAAGTATTGCAAAAACATAATATCGACGCTGTCCTTCCTACAATGGGTGGTCAGACCGCTTTGAACTTATGTATCGAAGCATCTAACCGCGGTATTTGGGAAAAATACAACGTACGCGTGATCGGTGTTGATGTTGCTGCCATTGAAAAAACTGAAAACCGTGAAGAATTCCGTCAATTAATGGTTGATATCGGTGTAGGTGTTGCGAAATCAAAAATCGCAAACTCTTTTCTAGAAGGTAAAGAAGCTGCGCAAGAAATTGGCTACCCGCTTGTTATACGCCCTTCGTATACCTTAGCTGGTACAGGTGGTGGTTTTGTACACAGAAAAGAAGATTTTGATGCGGCTTTAAATAGAGGCTTACATGCTTCACCAACTCATGAAGTATTGGTTGAACAAGCTGTATTGGGCTGGAAAGAATTTGAGTTGGAATTGCTTCGTGATACCAACGACAATGTCATCATCATCTGTACAATTGAGAACTTCGATCCAATGGGTATTCATACTGGAGATTCGATCACAGTTGCACCGGGTATGACATTATCAGACAAATGTTACCAGGATATGCGTAATCAAGCGATCTTAATGATGCGCTCGATTGGTAATTTCGCAGGTGGATGTAACGTTCAGTTCTCTGTAAACCCAGAAAATGAAGAAATCATTGCCATCGAAATCAATCCACGTGTATCACGCTCTTCGGCTTTAGCATCGAAAGCAACTGGTTATCCAATTGCAAAAATCGCTGCTAAATTGGCGATCGGTTACAACTTGGATGAATTGCAAAATCAGATCACGAAAACAACATCCGCATACTTTGAACCAACATTGGATTATGTGATTGTTAAGATCCCTCGTTTCAACTTCGATAAATTCAAAGGAGCAAACAAGGAATTAGGATTACAAATGAAAGCAGTAGGTGAAGTGATGGCTATCGGCCGTACATTTATCGAAGCTTTACAAAAAGCCTGTCAATCTTTGGAGACTGGCCGCGCTGGTTTAGGAGCTGATGGCCGTCAATGGAGAAACTTAGACGAAATCATGGATAGTCTGGAACATCCAAGTGGTGACCGCTTATTCCATATCAAAGATGCTTTCGAATTGGGTGTTCCTTTGGAATCTATCCGTAAAGCAACCCGTATCGACAAATGGTTCCTTGTACAGATCCAAGAGTTGGTACACCTTGAACAAGAATTACGCCGTTACCAATTGAACAATATCCCACGTGATTTCTTCATGACCTTAAAACAAAAAGGTTATTCAGATGTACAAATCGCATGGTTGTTGGGCAATGTAACAGAAGATCAAGTTTATGACCGTCGTAAGGAGTTGGGCATCAACCGTGTTTACAAAATGGTAGATACTTGTGCCGCAGAATTCCCTGCACAAACACCATACTACTATTCGACATTCGAAGAAGAGAACGAATCCATCTCTTCAGATAGAAAGAAAATCATCGTTTTAGGTTCTGGTCCAAACCGTATCGGTCAAGGTATCGAGTTCGACTACTCTTGTGTACATGGTTTATTAGCCGCTAAAGAATGTGGTTACGAAGCGATTATGGTCAACTGTAACCCAGAGACTGTTTCGACAGACTTCAATATGGCTGATAAACTATACTTCGAGCCCGTATTCTGGGAGCACGTACGTGAAATCATTGAATTAGAAAAACCAGAAGGTGTGATCGTTCAGTTAGGTGGACAAACAGCTCTTAAAATGGCTGAGCGTCTAGAGCAACTTGGTGTAAAAATCATCGGTACCTCATTTGAGAATATGGACTTGGCGGAAGACCGTGGCCGTTTCTCAGATTTATTGAAAGAATTGGAAATTCCATATCCAAGATACGGTGTAGCAACTTCTGCAGAAGAAGCATTACAAGTTGCAAACGAAGTTGGCTATCCAGTATTGGTGCGTCCTTCTTACGTATTGGGCGGACAAGGAATGAGTATTGTCATCAATGACGAAGATTTAGAAAAAGCTGTCGTTAACTTGTTGAAAAATCTTCCTGGAAATCACATCCTGATCGACCACTTCCTGGATCGTGCCGAAGAAGCTGAATCAGATTCGATCTGTGATGGTGAAGATGTACACATCATTGGTATGATGGAACACATCGAGCCTGCAGGTATCCACTCTGGTGACTCGTCGGCTGTATTGCCTCCATTTGGCTTGTCACAAGCTGTTCAGGACAAAATGGAAGAATACTCTATCAAATTAGCAAAAGCGTTAAACGTACGCGGTCTATTAAATATTCAGTTTGCTGTAAAAGGTGAAAATGTGTATGTCATCGAGGCTAACCCACGTGCATCACGTACCGTTCCTTTCATCGCTAAAGCGTATGATGTTCCTTATATCAACATCGCTACCAAAGTTATGTTAGGTGCCAACAAACTGAAAGACTTTACGATCGAACGTAAACTACAGGGATACGCGATTAAAGAGCCTGTATTCTCCTTCAACAAATTCCCTGAAGTGGATAAACAATTAGGCCCTGAAATGAAATCAACTGGTGAGGCTATTCGCTTTATCAAAGATCTTCAAGATCCTTATTTCAGAGAATTGTACAGTCAAAAATCAATGTTTTTGAATGCACAATAAGGCATATCAATCAAATAGAAAAGGCTTGCAGATGCAAGCCTTTTCTATTTGATATCTTTTACACATCGGAACCCGACATTATTTGTCGGACTGTTGACCTCCCCTTTTCCCCTACTTCCGGCTTTATATCTTTCACAATATTGATCATTGCAAAGAAATGATCCACCACGTTGGACGCGCTTTTCGAGATTTGGTTCTTGTGGGTCATAAGAATCTTGTGGCCCCTTAGGATTGGAAGCCGTGCTATGCTGATAATAATCCGGTCTATACAAATCAGAACACCATTCCCACACATTGCCTTCCATATCATATAGCCCCAGCGCATTTGCCTGAAACGATTTTACGGGTGCTGTTCCTTCAAATCCATCTTCCTTCGAATCCTGTACCGGAAATTTTCCCTGATAAATATTTGCAGCCCATTGACCATTTGGCTTCAAATCTTTGCCCCAATAATATAAATCATCGTTTGCATCTTTCCGTGCCCTTGCAGCATATTCCCACTCGGCTTCTGTCGGCAATCGTTTCCCTGCCCATTTCGCATAGGCTGCCGCATCTTCATAAGCCACCTGAACAACAGGATAATTCATCTTATCCTTGATACTGCTATTCGGCCCCTCTGGATGCTGCCAATTTGCCCCGGGAACATATTCCCACCACATCAGGTAATTGTTTAAGGAATTAAGCTCCTTGGGTTTGGAAAACACAGCCGATCCGGGGACTAACATCTTGGGATCCACTCCGGGAAAATCTTTTGGATCCAGTTCCCGTTCCGCCACTGTCACATAGCCTGTTTCCTTTACAAACTGTGCAAACTGCGCATTTGTTACCTCGTGTTCATCCATGTAAAATGAAGTGAGTTCGACCTGATGTAAAGGTTTACTATCTTCAAAATTTGAACTTCCCATCAGAAATTTACCCCCTTCGACCAATGTCATCTTGCCGGTCACATGACTATTCAGCTTGTTGATCTGGGATTTAATCATACCCGCCCTGGTGGGTATATTTTCTCCTACACAACAGGAAAGTGTATCCGTTTTGGAAAATAACGATAAACAGGTAATTAGAGTCAGATTGAATAACATAATTAAAGATAAACATAAAAGGGGAACTTTTTCATGTTCCCCTCCAATTAGTCATTTATAAAACTGGACTACACACCCAATTGTATATTTTCCTTTTTTGCAGATCTTGAGCGAATAGGCGTGTTACCACCACCTTTCAACGTGATTTCAACAGGACTGTTATTTTTCCAGGCTCCCTTTGTAAAATCAGGTACATCGACGGTCTTGCAGTTCTTCTCTACGGATTCAAAGCTCAATGGTACGATACAGCTCCACGAAGCAGCATCGTAGACATCTTGATCCAAAGGTAATCCATTGCGCAAGCAGTCAATCAGACGCCAATCCATCATAAAATCCATTCCACCATGTCCACCGACCTGTTTTGCCTGCTCACCAATATACTTAACCAATTCGGGCGTATATTTATCATACAGTTCTTTTAACTTTTGCTCTGTAATGAATTCATGTCCAAATGCAATATTTTCTGTCGGATATTTTTGGGCAAAACCTTTCGTGCCACTCAATGTGTGTAGTCTAGAGTAAGGTCTAGGAGAAGTGACATCATGCTGTAGCATAATTGTTTTTCCTTTTGCGGTACGGATAAGCGTTGTATTCATATTACCACGGTATTTCTTTCCGACAAATTCCTGGAAAAAAGAATCTTTCGCGGCTAGCTCTTTTGCCTTTTCACCCATCATAAAGTCATTCGAAGACATGGCAACAAGATGATCCATTTTATCCCCTCTGTTGATATTGAGGCATTGTGCCACAGGCCCGAGTCCATGAGTTGGGTATAAATTTCCGTTTAATTTTATATTTTCTCTTAGGCGCCACATATTATCATAACCATTCTTCGCGAAATTCAAATCCAGCAAATCATGTATATAAGCTCCTTCGGCATGAACAAGTTCACCAAATAAACCTTGACGTACCATGTTTAAAGTCAGCATTTCAAAGAAATCGTAACAACAGTTTTCCAGCATCATACAATGCTTTTTAGTCGCCTCGGACGTTTTCACCACCTCCCAGCAATCTTTTATTGTCAACGCGATCGGCACCTCACAAGCCACATGATTGCCTGCTTTCATGGCCGCAATGCTCATGGGCGTATGATAATCCCATGGAGTACAGATATAGACGAGATCAAGTTTCTCTTCTTTCAACAATGATTTCCAGCCATCCTCACCAGAATACGCTTTAGGCGCTGCCAAACCTTTCGATGTAACGATCTTCGTTGCGCGCTCCACCCGGTCTGGATGCTTATCGCAAAGCGCAACAATTTCGCAGCCCTCAATATAGGATAAGCGTTCAACAGCACCAGGACCGCGCATGCCGAGTCCAATTACCGCTACTCTGACCTTATCAATTTTTGGAGCCGCATAACCACACATATTAAATGACGCTGCTGTATTGGCATTAACCAAAGTAGGGAGTGAAACAGCCAGTGATGACAGTATTCCGGCTTTTTTAAGAAAATCTCTTCTAGAATCCATAATTTAAAGTTCATATAAATTTAAAGGGACCAATTGGTCCCTCTAAAAAATCACCTATTTTAAAACAAACTAAACAGTCAATAGAAAAATCCTTTTGGATCGGATTTATACTTGGTTCTAATTAAAGAACTTAATCTCTATAACAATAATATAACACTTTTTTCTAAATAAAAAATGAAACTTGAAAGCAATCGTTTGCTCAATCTACACAAACGATTGCTTAAATTTTTATCTTAGCTGTTTTTCAATCGATCCTGACAAATAAGCAAGATGTTCGGGATTCTAGTGACGATCGCTGTTCGAACAATAAACAGCATGTTTAAAGCCCTTAGTAGTTTCAATTCTTAGTACAAATAAATCTATGGAAGCTGAGAATAAACTTAAAGTATGCAATTCAAGGTATATTCGATAATGCTCAATTTTTAAAGACGAAAAGCCAAAAACCTGATTGAGGTGCTAGTTATAGGCAGCAGATGGAAGCATACCGGCTTCACTTCTTCCAATTGCTCCAAGTCAAAGCTTTCTCCTATTCCAGCGGCGATCCGCTTATCCACGACGCATGCTGTGGTTGCAGTTATGCATCAGGGGAGGTGCGGTACAAGGGAAATAGCGGTAAAGGGATCAGCGGAGATAGCAGCAAGCGAGCATTGGGTTAAAGGGATATAACGGTTCGTCATACCACTATGGCAGAATGACGCCAGGGGATTACGGAAGTACCTAAAACGAAGAAGCCCTTGACTGTTTCCAGCAAGGGCTTCCGTGTAAAAAAAGGCACCGACCTACTCTCCCACCTGTTACGGCAATACCATCGGCTCTGGCGGGCTTGACTGCTCTGTTCGGAATGG
>JALAGS010000216.1 GCA_022712315.1 Sphingobacterium sp.
GCTAAATATAATGAAATTCATAAAATAGGCATAGTGATAATTTTTATTACCTCTACTGGATTAACATATTGTTATTTAGCCCAAGATTCTAAATAGTTGAAATTTCATTTCAATAGAATTGTCCTTTTTATTCCTTTTCCAACGCAATTCTCATTTGCTTCCACTTAATCTGTCAAGATCCAGTATGTCCTTTTTGATTCGTTTCAAGAACGAAGGTAAGACGTGTTACGGATTCTAAAGGTCATAGCAAGTTTTGAAAAAATAATCTCCAGCCCTTTGGGTAGTATTTTTTTTCCAAAAACCTTTTATCCTCCTAGACACTAACCTTCTTCTGTTCCTGAAAACGAAGCAAAAGCACACTCCGGCTCTTTAGACGAATAAAAAAAATGTCAGCTATGGGAATTAAAACGCATTGGAAAAAGAACAAAAAAGAAAACGAAAACAAGCACCTCCTCTCATTGCCGAATAAATCAAAAAATCCATTCACGAACCATTAAAACATTAAAGACATGACACATCAATTAAATATCTCAGAAGCTAGGGTTTATGTTGGAACATTCCATAAGTACAATACTGGATCATTATATGGTAAATGGCTTGAATTATCTCACTATTCAGACATAGAAGAATTTTACGATGCCTGTAAGGAACTCCACGCAGACGAAGAAGATCCAGAATACATGTACCAGGATTACGAAAATCTTCCGGAAGAGCTAATTAGTGAATATGGTATTAGCGCAAACATTTTTGAAGTCCTTGAAGCAATAGAAGGAATGGATGAAAATCATAAAGAACCATTTTTTGTATGGTGCAATAATCGTAGTAGGAGCTTGGCTAAGGAAGGAATTTATGACCTCATATCCAATTTTGAAGAAGACTATCAAGGCGATTACGATGATGAAGAGGATTTTGCAAGGGAGATCGTTGAACAGCTGTATGATCTACCCTCAATTGCCAAACAATATTTTGACTACGAAGCATTCGCTAGGGATCTGTTCATGACCGATTACTGGTTTGAAGATGGCTTTGTCTTCCGTGAATCATAATAAATTTTTCAACTAGGCGATCCGACCTTGGATCGCCTATAAACTTCAAACAGATGAAAACAACAGTTAATAAGAATAATATAGGAGTACTGACATTTAGAGAATTCGATGAAAATCTACTATTGAATTCCCACTTTGATACCGCAGAGTTGTTCAGAATAATTCTGCATGATTTGGACTTTGTTCGCTTCGAGATCTTCGACAAAAACAAAAAATTATTGCTGACAACAAATAGGTTTGGAGAGGAACCTGATGTAGTAGTAATCCAACCGGCGAAAGTAGAGCGTGATGAAGAGATTAAATGGACAAATTTCAATGCCTATCGTACGCCTATGTATATCTATGGTAAAATAATCGAATGGAAGGTGAACGGTAGGGTCTTTAAAACCAAGAAATCAGCTACGGTCTTTGCGGAACTCACGAATAGTGATGTAGCTGCGATCATAGAAAAATTCATTGACCGAGGCTAGTTTGATCTGTCTAAACAGACTGAAATATTATACAAAACTTAAAATAAAAATTATGAAAGCTTTAATAGAAATGACATTTGTAGACTAGGGGCATTTATTGACAGGACTATTTCCAGAATTACTCAGAGAATGGGTAGATTTTATAAAAAGTGAAACCGAATATTTTAGGCGTGAAGAAGAATATTATCGAAAAAATTGGCAAACTAAAACATTTATAGCAGTCGGTTTTTGGTATAATTTAGTAGCGGATATTGAGCAACTGTTGAGAAGATTTAATGTTGCAATATCCCGTAATCCAAAAGTCTTTGCCGACCAATTATTTTACGGATTTTATGCTGTTTTTACTACTAACTGTTTGATCCATTATGCCGAAAGTAAGCTGTGCAGTTTGGAAGTGAAACTTGCAATTCGCTTGGTTTTCGGACAAGAAAAAAATGTAGAACACAAGTAATTTTTTATAAAAAGGACTATCGTATAGTCCTTTTTGTGTTTAAATTAAATCCATCAATAGTTTCAAACTATTGATGGCTGATCTTTAAATCCTTAAAATATCCCTCTGTACCTATATCTACCCATAGGCCAATTGAACCACTATTAACATCTCCTTTCATTTCTTCTACAATGAACGATGGGTGCTTTTGACCGTTGATATACAGGTCCACTTTTCGTTCCTTGATCTCTAAACGTAATGTAATCCATTCGTCCAAATCTATATCGGCATAGGTCTCATACGTTTCGGGAAATTCTTTTCTCAACCTGTCAAATTTATAATCAGGATAGGAAAAGTACTGTACTGTATGGTTTCTGCGAAATTGATTTTCGGCTCTGCCATTGGTAGGACGGACGTATATAGATTGAAATTTGGTGTTATCATCATTAATATGGAATGCTACGCCAATAAATCCACGGGCAAAATCGGGGGCGTTTTCAAGCAACCGGCTTAATACCTTGACCTCGATAATACCATTTTGAAAGTTTACGCCTTTCAATATGGCATAAGTGGGTTCATCCACGGTAGATGTCATATTGTTCTTGTCAAAAGCCAACGCTTCCAAATCCCTTTCTAACCTCAATACTTTTTTTCCTTTCAGTTTTACAACTGATGTTTTTACATTGTTAGGCAAAAACTCCTGTTTTTTATAAGTTATGTTTTGGCCAAATACCACAATCGAAAAAAGAATAAGTAATGCGGATATGCTATATTTCTTCATCATGATTAAAATAATTTTTCCTGCGGCGGTGTTATGCCCGCTAATCTAAGATATACCGTGGTCTGCCCTCGGTGATGTGTCTGATGCTCAAAACACTTGTCCAATACTGTCCCTTTTGTCATTTCGAATTTGCCAAATAGCTTTACATTTTCATTTAGCTGTGTGGGTGTCATCTTTTTAATATTTTCGATGACAAAATCATATCCTGCCATGACAAGTTTTGTAACGTTTTCCTTTGACTTATCCGTTGTTTTCTCTGATTCGCCCATACCGACAGGACTATCAGCACCCGTTGCGGCTGACGCAAACCCATAGTTTGCATCGGTCAGGTGTAACATTTGCTCTGCAAAAGATCGCATTTCGGGCGTAGGCTTATCATTATAATTTTTTTCGGGCATCGCATCCAAATACTCTTTTGTGTACGCCTTAGCTCTTTCCCATTCTTTGACTAAATCATCTACAGATGACTGGGCAAAAGAAAAATTACTCAATAGCAGCATTGAACAGACTGCAATTAAAACTTTAAATGTTTTCATCTTCTTTTTGTTTTAGTTTTTAAATGATTATTTACTCTCAATGTTTTGTGATTTTTAGGTCTTTAAAGTAACCGATTGTTCCAATATCCACCCATAAGCCAACCGCCCCCTGTTTTAAGTTTCCGAGCATTTTATCTACCACAAAGGTTGAATATTTCGAATCGTTGATGTACATATAGGCTTTTTCGCCTTGTACTTCTATTCGCATGGTTATCCACTCATTAATATCAACAGGTGCAGCAGTTTCGTATTTGCCATCTGCCTGTTTTTTCAATTTTTCAAATTTGTAGTCAGGGTAGGAATAATACTGTACAGTTTTATTTCGGAATAACTGATTATCCGACCTGCCTACTCTTGGGCGTAAATAAATAGACTCGTAAGCTGTATTGTCATCATTAATCCTGTAAGCAACGCCGATGAAACCCTGTGCCTGTGGAAATGGTGACGGGTCTTGAATTTGGCTATAAAATTTTACTTCAATCGTTCCGTTCTCAAAGTTCAAACCTTTTAATTTAACAAAAGTCGGTTCATCTACAGTTGCTTCCAATCTGGATGTGTCAAACGGGATTTTTTGTAAATCACGCTCCACTTTTAGAACTTTTTCGCCATGAAAAGTTTCAACAGACGCTTTAACATTTGACATCTCAAATTTTTCTCCGGCATATTCAATCGTCTGGGCATTGGCATTAGCCACAAAAGCTGTCGCTGTAAATACCGATAAAGCGATTTTTATCCATGTCATATTGATTTCCTTTTATCTTGAAATTAAAGAACCGATTAAACTTTTTCCTGAGCTTCTGCTACTGTAACGGGTTTGCCTAATGCGCCAAATTCGTGTAGGTCGCCGAATACTTCTATCCTGATGGATTGGTCTAAGCCCCCAACTCTTACGGGTTCAAATCCGTTATCCCGAATGAGCTGTTCGACGTCTGCGTTGATGCTTGTGTCATCCGTGGCATAAAATAATACAGATTTTTCCGGTTGCCTGAAAGCTGCATTCGACAGCGATTCTGCACCCAAAGTACCCAAAGCCTTAGCCAACTTCGCCCCATTGGGAAGTGCTGTGGCATTGATTTGTCCAGCGGATTCATTATTGCCGATTATTTTTTTAAACCCACCATTTTCATCGGGGGCAATTGGGTTGGATGGGTCGATTATGATTTTGCCCTGCAATTCGGAATTATGCTCTGACATAAATTGTTGTATGGTATTAAACCCAATGGACAAAACGACAATATCTGCCTGCTTGATTGCTTCGGACGTTTTCGCAGCAGATGCAAGACCACCTAATTGTTGGGCCAATGCCTGGGCATCTTCTAATTTTCTGCTTGCAAGTATAATAGAACGATTACCTTTCACAAGGTTTGCGGCAACTACTTTGCCGATGTTTCCTAAGCCGATAACGGCTATCTTTGATGTTGTTGACATATTATTTCTCCTTTAGCATTAATCAATAATCTTGATAATGCAAAGTTGCATCAAAGTATAGCTTTACTCCAATGAACTACATTAAGAAATAGTCTTGATGTAGATCAAGGTTTCTGCTTGCCAAGTTTGTTTCTCAAACGGCTTAGAAATTCTGGAGTAATACCCAAAAACGATGCAATTTGAACCTGTGGAAGTCGGTTTATAAGGTGCGGATAGGTATCGACAAAATCCTGATAGCGTTGTTCGGCGGTAGAGCTTATATTTTGCAACAGGCGGTTTTGCATGGCAATGTAACTATTTTCAATCAATACTCTAAAAATGCGGTTGAATTTGGGGGCTTCTGTATAAAGTGAAATGAGATTGTCATAGCTGATCTGCAATACCGTAGTGTCTTCCAGAGCTTCTATATTCAACTCGGACGGAGTTCTGCTATGGAAACTGCCTAGGTCTATCATCCACCAATTTTCAGTCGCGAAATAGATAACGTGCGTATTGCCTTTCTCATCTACTTTATACATACGCAGGCATCCGCTAATAACAAAGTTGAATTGGGTACATGTGTCACCCTGTTGGAGTATATATTGTCGTTTGCGATACAGGCGGGGAATAAAATAGGTTGATACTAACTCTTGTTCCTTGTCATTCAAAGAAATCAGATTATTAAAATAATTAATTAAGGGTCGTATGGAAGATTTTACCATTGTTTTTCCATCTTATTTTCTTACCATATTAGTACTATTTACAAACTTACTAAAAAAAGAAACTATAAAATTAGACGTCTGATGGGATCATGATTAGTTCTGAAAATCTGTATCTCTTTTTCAGGATTAGTCAATCGCATATGAATTGGAATTTAAATCTCCAGCGTATTTTACATGTCTTTAACCAAAGGACATGAACAACACCAAATGAATTTAAGAATTTGTATTAAGAAAAGGCCCCTGCACTTTCACACAGAGACCAGGTTCTCAAATCTTTAAATTGTTGCTCGTGTAGCAAATATAAAATCAAAGTATAACAAAAATTTAATTCTTAAAAATTTTCATCTTCGTGCCAGAAAATAGAAGAAAAGGGCCCGTTTTCTCCATTATATCGACAATAAAAAATGGGCCTGCCTCCATCACTTTCAAAATCATAAGAACAAATATTGTCATATAAAATTGTTCCACGGTGACATATAGAACTCGTACTCGATTCCGAATTTGTATTTTTTGAGCTCTGAATTTTATTCTTAAAATCATCTCCCCAATAAAAATCAACTTGAATCCCTTCATCATTAATATTATAGGGTCGCACACCAAAGTATGGATACCAGCCATATTCGTTTGGTTCATTCGGTAAATCATACTTGAATTCAGGAGTTTGAATAATAAATTTTCTATTCATGAATCTATGCGCTCCTAAAATA
>JALAGS010000217.1 GCA_022712315.1 Sphingobacterium sp.
AATGAACATATTTATTATCAATGGCGGACAGAATTTCGCTCACTCAGGTGGTTCTTTTAATACCACAATAACAAATTGGACTGTCGCAACACTGGCAGGAAATGGATTCGAAACCCGAGTTACCAATATCAATGATGATTTTGATCCAATGGCGGAAGTTGAAAACTTTAAATGGGCAGATATTATTGTTTATCATTTTCCGGTGTGGTGGTTTCAGGTTCCCAATCGTCTAAAGCTCTATATCGATGAAGTTTTTACGGCAGGGCATAACAATGGTATCTATAAAAGCGATGGACGTTCACGTACGAATCCGGCAATTAACTATGGTACGGGAGGTTTGATGCAAGGTAAAAAATATATGGTAACTTCAAGCTGGAATGCGCCTGACACCGCATTTACATTAGAAAATGAGTTTTTCGATCAGCATTCTGTTGATGAAGGAGTTTTATTTGGTTTTCATAAGATGAATCAGTTTGCCGGATTGGCGCGCATAGGCAGTTTCCATTTTCATGATATGGAGAAAGGGGCATCACCGGAGCGTGTTGCTAATTACGAGAAAGCGTATAAACAATATCTGGAAGAAGTGTTTCAACTGGAAACTACCTTGAATTAAAAATTAAACGAAGAGGAATAGGGCTTATTCATAGCTTTATTGCTATTATTACAGCAACTATTACCAAAACAAAATCAATACGATGAAAGTATATTTAACAGCAATTTTAAAAGCGGTTCCTTCACATCGCGAAGAGGTATTGGCATTACTGCTAAAGATGGTGAAAGCAAGTAGAAAAGAAGAGGCTTGTATACAATATGATCTGCATCAGTTAAATGATGATGAGAACCAGTTTATTTTTTATGAAATCTGGAAAGATCAGGCTGGCCTGGATGCGCATAATCAACAATCCTATATCGTGGAATTCGGAAAAGTTGCTGGAGAAAAACTGCAGGAGGCCCCCAAAATTTTATTAATGAATAAACTCGCTTAATTTATAGTTTTGTCTGCAAAGACTTCATTGAAGAGAGTATTGCAGATGAAATAGCTTGGGGCGTCATGTCTGTGTGGAACAGGTGTGAAAGTATTAAAATAAAAATTGAAGTGGTGGGTACCAGAATCATTTGTGTTGCCTTTGGTAAAAAATTGTTTTACTCGGATTTTGTAACGCGAATGATTTTGTTGGTACCTTGCTGAACGGCGACGTTCAGCTTGTTGCGTTGGGTGAGACTCTGCTGCAGTAGAGTTAATTCGCTACTCAATTGACCATTTTTATTATCTAACCAGAATGACGCTGCCATAATACCGATCTGCACCCTGTAGGTGGAGTCATTTTCCGGTACAATCTGCTCGATAACTTGGTGCTGATACCAGATCAGATCTTTGTTTTCTTTTTTGGAAATGCAAGAAAATAGGAGCAGCCCCAAAAAAAGGAGGTAGCCCATTTTTAAAAGTCGACTGCGCATAATGTCCATCAATGGTTTTTTCGTGTTATAACCAAAGCTACTATTTTTTATCTGATTAATGAATTAACTATGCGAATTTTAACAGATGCTTTAGGAACATGCACTTGCTGGTTTTATTAAGGTTTCAACATATGCGGATTCTAGTAAATCTAGAAAAACATGAAGCTTGCTGTTCATTTCTTCATAATCGTAGCCTTGAATTTCATCAGCTGATTGTACAAATTGATGCGTTTGGCTTTGGAGCGGAAGATCTGTTTCGGAATCGATCAAAAGGGAGATAACCTCTGGCGTGAATTCCATATGGCATTGAAATCCGTATACGAGATTTGCATAGCCCACTATTTGTCTGGGGCAGCCCGCGCTGTGTGCTAATATTTTACTTTTGTCTGTTAGTCCGGGCATATCATTGTGCCAATGTCCGACCTGCAATTTATTGCCAAAATGCGCTATTTTGATGTCGTTCATCCCCTCCGTCGTAAGTGTGATCGGGAAGACTCCAATCTCTTTTTCCGGGCTGTGCGCATAGGGTGCAGCGAGTGCCTCGCCAATCAATTGAGCCCCCAAGCAGACCCCCACAACAGCTTTGCCGGCAATAATGCATTGCCGGATAAGCGCAATTTCGGACTTCGCGTCAAAATAATGGTATTCGGTTTGGGATGAATCTGGACTTTGAGGTCCGCCCATAACGATCAAAAAGTCGATAGAGTCGATTTCTTTTGGAAGATGGTCCTGCCGGTAAACGTGGGAAAAAGTAACCTGATGTTGGCGCTTTTCTGCCCAATGCAAATAGGCTCCGGGGGCCTCAAAAACTTCGTGCTGTATAAAATGTATGTGCATCTTTTTTACATTAAATGTGCTCATTCCAATAATAACTATCTGGTGTCGGACGCTGCCCAAAAATTGCCGTGCCCACCCTGACAATTGTTGCGCCTTCTGCTATTGCTATTTCTAAATCTCCGCTCATGCCCATTGACAATTCTTTCATCGATACCTGAGGGATATGTAAAACTGTGATTTCTTGTTGAATATGTTTGAGCAATTGGAAGCACTGGCGTACTTTTTTTGCTTCAGCACTCAAGATACCTATTGTCATCAACCCTTTTATCTGCAGCGTGTTTAATGTAGCGATTTGTCGAACGAGGTCAAGCACCTCCGTGGGAGAAGCTCCGTATTTACTGTCTTCGAAGGAGGTATTCACCTGAATAAGCACTTCAATGGTCTTATTTTCCTTTAAAAGTCGCTGATGCAATTTTTCGGCAAGATCGAAACGGTCTATCGAATGAATGCAGGATACATTGTATTTGAGGATATCTTTGATTTTATTGGTTTGCAGATGCCCAATAAAATGATTGACATGGGGAATGGTATTTAAATACTCAAATTTGTCTTTCAGTTCCTGTACTTTATTCTCGGCAATCAATGTTTGTCCTGCACGCAATGCGATTTCAATACGTTCGGCAGGAACGGTTTTGGTTGCCAGCAATAATTTCACGTCCTGTGGATTTCGATTACTTGCCTTGCAGGCTTTGTCTATACGCTGTTGAATAATGCGTATATTTTCTGTAATAGTCTCATTCATGGTAGGGCTGTACTACTTTTTTCATCATGATATCTGTTTGCTTATCATCACCTAATTGAAAAATATGTTGATCAAATGCGACAAAACCATTTTTCTGATAGAAATTAATTGCGCGCACATTCTTCTCCCAGACACCCAACCAAACAAATGAGGCTTCTTTCAGCTGCGCCAGGCCGATTGCTTTTTCATACAATAATTGTCCTACTTTTCTTCCATGAAATTCCTGTAATACATAGATACGTTCAATTTCTAGTGCTCGTGGACATTGCTGTTCGGTTTGGGCCTGGCCCGTATTGACTTTCAGATAACCGACAACCTTATTTTCCACAGTAGCAAAGTAAAATTCCGATTCGTCGTTACAGAGTTCAGATAATAATTTTTCCCTTGAAAAACCTTCTGCCAGATAAGCCTTCATATTGTCTTCGGTATTCGTATCCGAAAAAGTTTGGACAAAGGTTTTTTTTCCTATTTCCTGCAGAAGATCAATATCTGTTAGTTTTACCTTTGTGATGTCGACGTCGATGTTATTTTTCTTTTCGGCGCAGCCTTCGAATTGGAAATGTTTGGGTACATACATGCAAATAACTATTTCTTGATTTAGTTCAAAATTACGGCCAATAGCTTGGAGAAAGCTAGTCCAAATTGAATAAAGCAGATAGTCCAGTGGCAGTATGTTGTGCTTTCTTAACTATATTTACGTTAAAAGATCACGTAGTTTGTTGCATATGGAAATCAATGAGCTGAGACATTATTTTCTACCCCGCAGGTTTTCGGGAGCAATTATCAGAAGGAACCTGCCTACAGTGATGAGGAGGAGTAGATAGCTTTGCTTGAAAATCCCAAACGTGCGATGTTCGGGGTAATGCAGACTAATTGTTGCTCATTTTTGGATTGTATTGCTGGACGTGATCCACTTTAGCAAATATATGTGGCCCATTCATTTCAATTCCAGCAGCCAAGAAATCATCAAGGATCGATTGAAAAATCTCCGATTTTGCGAGTTCAATTTCTGCCGATTTAGCGATATACACATTGAGCTCATATAGCACATAAAAGTCATCTAGTTTTTTTTGTAAGACAAACGGCGCTGGGGTAAGGTTTACCCGTTTTATTCGAGGCGGTATGTTCAGCAACAATTCGTGTATACGCTGCCAAGGTTCTTCATAACCGACTGTTAATTCTACCTGGAAACAGATGCCGTCTTCCGAGAAGGTTGAATAATTGACCGTATTTCCGGAAAGTACCGACGAGTTGGGGATAGTGATTTCTTCATTTTTTATTGTTCTAAGTCTCGTTACCAGCGGTGACTTTTCGATAACAACCCCAGTTTTATCAGCAATAGTGATGCGATCGCCGATACGAAAGGGACGCATATAAGTGATCACTAAACCAGCGATGATGTTGGAAATTGCAGACGATGAGCCTAAAGAAAACAGGACGCCAATAAATACGGATATTCCTTTGAAGATATCTGAATTGGCTCCGGGTAGATAAGGGAAAATAAGCACGAGTGTGAAAGCTTGAAGCAGAAAGCGCACAATGGTGAAAGTTGGCATGGCAAAATCACGATGAAAGCCATTAATCTCCAATTTCCCTTTGTCGATTTCGCTGAATATGTATTTTACGAACCGGACGGCATAACGCATGACAACTAGAATGACAAATACAGTAATCAGATTGGGAATATAATCCCAGATCGCCAGAACTGCTGTCTTCAGAGGTTTTGTGAAGAGTCCAATAAGGTTGGATGCCCAGCTCTGTGTAAAAGGGAAAACACTAAAGACAATCGGCAGCATAATAAAGGCAATCAGGATAATCAATGCCCAGCGCAAGATATTAATTGCATTAATAAGCATACGCGTTTTTTGTACCGAAGTAACGAGTACGTAATTTTTGATCTTAATATCTTTAATCAGTTGTGTTCTTTCCGTCAATATACGTTGCGTACCATATTTCTTCAATTTGTTTATTAAAAAGATCAGTATCGCAAAAATGAGGAGGATAAGGAATACGAGTCCGCTTCGGGTAAGCAGTTTCGAGATGCTATTATCGGCACGTTCTGCTGTGATCGAATTTTGAATTCTTTTCAGATAGCTCGCTGCAATTTCCTCTTTGCTTTTTCCTTCCAGAAGTGCATCGAGTTCTGTGACGGAAGTGATCACGAGATCTTTGTACACAATGTCTGTACTGATTTCGTTATTTTCGATTTTAAATGAATCTACTTTCACAAAATCATCTTCATATAGATTATGGATCCGGCTGACCACATTGTAAGCACGGTCTTTGGCTAATGAGGATCCCAGTTTGTTGTAGATATAAAATAGCGTATCATTAAATGGGGCAACAGCATATCTTTTTGTGTTTTTTTTGATGGAGTCTACTCTAATTTTCAATTGCTGCTGCCGAATGGTATTTTCTTCATCAAACTCATTGAGCTGTTGTTTTAAGTTCTCCTTTTTTGGACTGTTTTGACTTTTAAGATCGGCAATTTCATTCTGAAGTTTTACGCGTTCGAGAGAATCATTAATTTGCTGCTGTCTAATTTCGTTCAGCAGGGAACTTAACCCCATTTCTTTTTTATTGACTGAATCTGTCTCTTGTGCATAAAGCTGAGTGCTTGTTGAGAAAAGACAAGATAGGGTAATCAGGAAAAAAATGTAAATACTTCTCATCGTTTTGCGGATAAAATTGAAGCCGATGTTTGCAGGTCATGATGCGAAGAACAATCGGACAGGTTTCCAAAGATAATAATTATCTCTATTACCTAACCAAGTGTTAAATATGATATAAATTGAATATAAAATGATACGATGCGACAG
>JALAGS010000218.1 GCA_022712315.1 Sphingobacterium sp.
ATTTTATATATTATACGTTATTTTTTCTCCTTTGTTTATTTTTTTGCTTATGAGGCAAAGCGTTGCGTGCCTCAAAAAATTTTTTTGCCTTTTGAACGTGAACATGGAAACATGTCGAAGTTAATTAAGCAATTTTTAGAACGCCTTAGTCAGTGGTGGCTTAGGCGTTTTTACTTGCACTAAAAGTTTTTGGGGACGTAGTCCAGAAAAAGTTTCAGTGGAGTTGCTGAATTAGCTAGTGAACTGGGTAGTGAAGGGCGATTTATGCCCGAGGCCATGAAAGGGAAACTTTGAGCTGATTTGGGAACCAAATCGGCTTAAACCCTTGAATCCCAGTTTGTTAACGGTCGATATGTTGAACAATGCGGAGCGTCAAAAGCAAAAAACAAAGTATACATCAATATTAAATGAAACGTTCTTAGAATGCGTTTCTCAAACATAAGATTAGCAGTTTTTCTTTTATGTATTATTCAATAGATAAATTATATGAAAAAGGAGGTAATTTTTTGGCTATAAAAAGTATTGGATCGGGAGTCAATCGTAGAAAACAGAATTATGCACCCTGGTGGGCAAGGAATATTAAATCGGTGAATGTTTTTCTTGGCTGCGTATTAATTATGATAATGCTTGCATTTACCTATGTGTCTGGTATGTCATATGCACTTTTTATGGCGGGCAGACAATGGTTTATTAATCTTATGAAGAATGGACAAATATGGACAGAGCCCAAACTACTTGGTTTAACGTGGCATCATGTCTTTGATTGGCACTATGTTTTACCAACTATAGAATGGCATAATCCTATTTTTCCATATGCTGTAATTTTTGGAAGCTTAACCGTTGTTTATATGTGGTGGCGAATCATTTACACATATCAAATTTATAATGGCTATGAAAAAGGTGCAGAAAGTTTTACTACTGAAGAGCAGTTAAAAAAGGAATATGCGCAGGTTCCTGATAGAAAAAAAGGATTTGAAGGTTACGGTGGAATACCATTAGTTCACTTTAATAACTCAGTTGGTAGTCTAATTCAAACAATAACATATAGTCCTTTTTTTGAAATTAAAATTTTTAATAGGAAAATATTCAGGCAGTTAAGAGCAATGTTAATTAAATTCTATGACAAATTCCCAGGGGGAACTTACGGAATAGATCAAACTACTGTGAACACGATGATTTATGGAATTACTAGGTCAGGTAAAGGTCAAACAATCATTTTACCTTTAATTGATATTCTTTCTAGAGCATTTAAAAAGTGTTCGATGTTTGTTAATGATCCAAAGAGTGAATTATATAAAATGGGGACTATCTTATTAAGGTTAAGAGGATATAGAGTTTTTGTCTTAAATTTACAGAAAATGTCAAAGTCTATGTCATATAATCCGCTTCAGATTATCATTAACTATGCTAAAAAAGGTTATTATGATGAAGCGCAACAAGAGGCAACCCGATTGTCCACTGCTATATATAGTAATGATAATGAAAAAGATCCTTTTTGGTCGAACTCATCAATCAATTTATTGAATGCAATGATTTTCAGTCAATTAGATTTAGCTGAACGTCATAATAGTTGGAATAAAGTTACTATGAACAATATTTATAAACAATTGACTGAAATGGGTGGTCAAGAGATGCCTGATCCCCTTATTAAAGGTAAAACAATCTCTAAATTAACTTTTTATTTTGATCAAATGTCAAAGGCACCTACTTCAGAATTTAGAGAGATGGCTTTACAAGCATTTCAACAATCTAGGTTCGCAGGTAGCGAAACACAGGGATCAATTTATGCAGGTATGATGGCTGGTATAAAGATGTACCAGCAAAGAGATATTGCACGGCTGACTTCTATGAACTCAATTGATTTTAGAGACGCTGGTTTTCCAAGAAGAATTTCAATTAGATTTCCTGAACAGTTAACGTTTCAAACTGCAAATGTTATATGGAGAGACATAAAGGCAAATAAGACAATTGAAAAGAAGACGCAAGAGGTCGATGAACATGGCTACCTTGAAGTACCTTTAAAAGAAAAATTAAATACGAAATACCAATTGGAAGTTAATTTTGACCACAAATTGACCGAAGAAAAATATCATAAATGCAAGTATGGATAATCTGGTAAAATTATGAGAAAAGCAACTGTCCCAAATAATTTTAAATTATTCAAAAAGGTTGCTGGAAAAATTTCACTAGATTCGAGTTTGTCTAATGTTGTAGAACCAGGATTTGATCAACAAATCGAATTTACGTATTCTGAACAACCTGTGGCGGTCTTTTTCGTTACACCGCCTCACAATCCAGCCTATAACCAATTAGTTTCTTTCGCGATCGACCAAAGTTTTAATCAAATATATAATATGGCTTTAGGTAATGAAGGAAAAAGCTATATTAGAACACATTTTATTATCGATGAAGGTGGACAATTACCTAAGATTCAAGATTTACCAACTAAGTTTTCAATTGGGTTAGGTTCAGAATTATTATTTGATTTTGTTTTGCAAAATAAAGGGCAATTGAGAATACATTATTCTAAAGAAGAAGCGGAAACTATCATTAGTAACTGTGGTAATACGCTTTATATTTTGTCTAAAGACTTAGAAACTGTTAAGGAAATAAGCGACGAGGTTGGGAATACCACTGTTAATATGATTAATCGTTCTACTACACCAGGAATGAGCACTGCTAGAGATAACCTGAGCAATAGTAGAGAAGGTGTTAAACTGATTACACCAGAAGAACTTTTGCGTCTAAAAACAGGAGAAATGGTTGTTGTACGATCAACGGCAAGAACAGATGTAAAAAATCGAATAATTAGGGCAAATCCTATTTTTGATACAGGTAGAACTCGCCTGCCGTCTGCATGGCAATTCTTATATAGTACGTTTGATAGTAAGGCTACTGCTGACGATATTTATATTGAAACTCCACACAAGAGGTTGAAGTTGTCTGATATTTCTTATAATTACGTAAAAGACGATTTTAGCAATAAGAATGAGATAGACCAAATGGTAGAATTGTCAGCTAGAGGTAATCAAAGTGAAGATTATGAAGAGACAATGCCAATTAGCGAAGAAGAATATAAAGCTATGGTTGCAGCAATGAAACAGAGACACGAACTTGAATCTCAAGATCAGACAAAAAGCATGGTTGATTCAATGCTAGACATACAGAGCAGTTAATAATCTAAAACAAAGATGTGTATTTAGTAGATTACGTAAACGAAGTATACCGAGTTTGCTTCGTATACAAATGAAAAGTTTATTATATTATCATCTCTGCTACCGAATAGAGTTACCATAGACTTTAA
>JALAGS010000219.1 GCA_022712315.1 Sphingobacterium sp.
CTTTTAAAAAATATTTATATATTTGTATCGTTATCTGATTTACAGGTAAATAGGAAGGCGAGCAAAAAGGACTGACTTGATTATGAATCGAACTAGCCATGAAATTGATTTTATAACAAAGACATGTGATGAAAGTTGTTTGAAATTGCCGCCTGATAAGTGCATATACGGATTCGATTATGCAGCAGGAAATAAAAGAAAATAACAAGATAAAAAGAATGAAACAAAATTACTCTCCAAAAACAAGTTTATTGGTTGCTTCGGTAGAAGGATCTGTTGTTACCCTAAAAAGTGACAAGAAACGAATGTGTTGTTAAAATTTCTCTCTTACACTCTCTTATATTAGAAAAGGGAAGCCGAGGCTTCCCTTTTACAAAGTTTTAACAATGAAGCAAGTATCGATTGGCGTTGGCACTTGTTTTAGATTCACCATTAAACTGAATAAATTTATGAAAAAAAATGCTATTTTTCGAATTAGCGTCATTTTTAGCTTGCTTTTAACAGGTTCTTACCATACCTACGCGCAAGTAGAAAACCCTAAACCTATTATAAATGCCTCGTTAACAGGTACCGTAATTGACGCCGTAACAAAAGAGCCCCTGCAAGGCGTAACGGTTCAGTTGGAAGCCGTTACACACCAGGTGAAAACCGACAGTAAAGGCGTTTTTCAGTTTGTAACTGGACAAAAATTGCCATTTTCATTGATCGTATCCATTGTTGGTTATCAAACTCGTCATATCGTGGTGGACCATTCTCCAGCAGTGATTGAGCTTACCCCACGATTGGAAGCATTGGATCAAGTAGTGGTCACCGCACGCCGTCGTAAGGAGCAGTTGCAGGATGTTCCGATTCCCGTATCGATTATTCGTGGCGCAGCATTGGAGGATGCAGGGGCATTTAATGTCAATCGACTAAAAGAGCTTGTACCTACAGTTCAGTTATATGCATCGAATGCGCGTAATACGACGCTTAATATCCGGGGGCTGGGCTCTACTTATGGGCTCACCAATGATGGGATCGATCCTGGTGTAGGATTTTATCTTGATGGTGTATATATTGCCCGCCCTGCCGCGACTTGGCTGGACTTTATTGATATCGACCAGATAGAGGTGCTGCGTGGACCTCAAGGTACACTCTTTGGAAAGAATACAACAGCAGGTGCATTTAATATAACCTCACGTTTACCACAATTCACACCAGAAGCCAATGTGGAAGTCAGCTACGGAAACCAAGGTTTTATTCAGGCGAAGACTTCAATCTCAGGGCCATTGGCCAAAAACCTCGCTGCGAGAGCTTCTTTCTCTGGCACACAACGGGATGGAAACTTGTTTAATGTACATACCAATAGGAAGATCAATGATATCAACAACCTGGGCTTTAGAGGGCAATTGCTGTTTACCCCAACCGAGAATATCAAACTGGTGCTTTCGGGTGATGTGTCATCACAGAAACCCGATGGTTACGGCTGGGCGGTTGCCGGAGTTGTAAAAACACAGCGTGCGGACTACAGACAATTTGATGCAATTATTAAAGATCTTGGCTACGAGTTGCCTTATAAAAGTGCCTTCGAGCGTAAGATAGATTTGGATACGCAATCTAAAGCTGATAATAAATTGGGTGGGGTCGCATTGAATGCCGATATCAAGATTGGAGAAGGGACACTGACCTCAACTTCTGCGTGGCGGACATGGACATGGGTTCCGCTCAATGACCGCGATTATTTAGGACTTCCGGTATACACCGTTTCAGCAGGTAATTCCGTCCATAACCAGTGGTCACAGGAGTTCAGATACTCTGGTAAAATCAGTGAAAAGGTCAGCGGCGTTGTTGGTTTATTTGGCCTTTGGCAGGATCTGGGCACAGATCCCGTACATACCGAAGAAACAGGATCTGCCTTTTGGCGTTTTCAAAAAAGCTCTACCAGTGCTTTGTGGCAGACACCGGGATTATTTGACAATTTTGGAATCAAGACCGTTTACGGGATTAAAAGCACAAGCTTGGCAGCCTATACACAGATTGATTGGGCTGTGACGCCAAAATTACATATCCTCCCTGGGCTGCGCTACAATTACGATAAAAAGGTGGCCAACTACGATAGGCAGACCTATGGTGGTTTGCAGACGTCAGACCCGGCACTGCTTGCCTTAAAGAACGGTGTATATACCAATCAGACTTTTGATGTCAATGCGGATGCAGACAATTTCTCTGGTCAACTCTCCGCAAGATATCGCTTCAATCCAAAGATAAATGCTTACGCAACGTATTCCATCAGCTATAAACCTGTCGGTATCAACGTCGGTGGATTGCCGACAGCCAATGGAGCAGTGTTGCTGGATCTCGCTGAAGTAAAACCTGAGGCTGTCCGTCATAAGGAAATTGGTGTGAAGACAAATCCAACACGCAGTTCACTCCTCAATCTGACCGTCTACCAAACAGATATCAAAGACTATCAGACCCAAGTGCAGACTCCTGAACCTGGGGTGAACCGTGGTTATCTGGCCAATGCCGAAAAGGTGCGTGTAAAGGGAGTTGAATTGGATGGAAACATCAACATCGGACATTTTCTCCGATTGAATGGAGCACTGGCCTATACAGATGCCAAGTATGTCAAATTTACCAATGCACCTGTCCCTTTAGAAGAGGTTGGCGGAGCTCAGGCTTTTAAAGACATCTCTGGGGGCGTCCTTCCTGGTGTTTCCAAATGGTCCTGGTCGCTGGGTGGCGAAGCGAATAAAAGCGGTAAACTAATCGGGATTAATGGATCTTACTTTTTAGGTGCAGACCTATTTCACCGTTCTAAATTTTCGTCCAGCTCTTCGCCATCCCAATACCTAAATATTGATGCCTATTCGGTCTTGAACGCCAGGCTAGGATTCAGGGGATCGAATGGTATTTCGGTGTTTGTGTGGAGTAGAAATCTAACAAATAAAGATTACTACGAGCAGTTGCTGGCGGCACCTGGAAGTTATGGGCAATACGCAGGTGTAGTTGCAGATCCAAGGACTTACGGCGTGACACTGCGATACAATTGGAAACAAGGGAATTAAATCCGTAATTCATATTATATTCTTATCGACCGTCTCCATTTTATCATGGGGACGGTTTTTGTTTTTTCGGTTATTTTCAATAGCTCCTTTTTTTATATATGGAAATTTGTATATTAAATCATCATTAAGGTGAATGATTTGCGCATGAACGAAAAAGAGCTTTTACAACACTATAAAACAAGCGGTGACTTGTCTACACTGGGGAAACTATATTCGCCCTATATGTCTTTGCTTTATGGTGTGTGCTTTAAATACTTACAGGATCCCGATCGTAGTCAGGATGCTGTGATGCAGATATTTGAAGAGCTGATACCGAAGCTTCGTCAATATGAAGTCGATAATTTTAAGAGCTGGTTACACGTTTACAGTAAAAATTATTGCCTTATGCAATTACGTAAGGATAAGCGGACGACGCAGGTTGATATTGAAAACAATTTGTTTGAAAGCGAACAAAAGCTAAATGATAGCAGTGAAGCGAAGTGGGAAGAAAAGGATTTCGAGAAACTGGAAGGCTGTATGCAAACTTTAAACCGCGAACAAGAGGAATGTGTACGTTTGTTTTATCTCGAGCAAAAATGTTATAAAGATATTGCAGATTTGACTGGATATGACTTGAATAAGGTCAAAAGTGCTATTCAAAATGGAAAGCGCAATCTGAAAATCTGTATGGAAAGGAAAGAAAATGGAAAATAATTATCAATTATCAAGGATCCATAATTACATCCATGGTTTGATGAGTAAGGAGGAGATGTTTCAGTTGGAACGTGAAGCGCTGGAAGATCCCTTTTTACAAGATGCCATCGATGGTTACCGATTGCAAAATGGTGTGGATGCCCGGCAATTGAGCCTCTTACAACAGCGCCTCAATCGTAGGGTGGAAGATACTGTTGCAACAAGACACGCCCAGTATTTCACATGGCAGCGTTTGGCCATAGGTGCTACCGCAGGTGTACTGTTTGTGACTTTATTGGCCCTGCTATATTTTAAACATTTTAGCGGTAAAGCTGAGCGCACAACGGATGTAGAATTAAGTGAACCTGAAAATAGGGTATCTGTTCAACCTTTGCTGGACGGGGGGGATGCAACACCCCGTGAAGGATGGAAAATTTTTGAACAGTACCTCAATCAGAAGTCTGGAGCGCCTGCAGGAGGTGGCGAAATTATTGTCAATTTTACGATCGACAAAAATGGAGTGCCCACCAATATTGCTGCCGAAGGGCAACCCGATCAATCACTCTATAATGAAACGGTTCGCCTTCTCCAGAATGGACCAAAATGGCAGGGAACAAAAGGACGTTTAAAGATTGTTTTCCCCGCGAAAGCGGAAAATAATCCGGCACAAGCAGCTGTCATTAAACCTCCGCATTGTTTTGGAATTGAGAAGAAATAGAGATCGGTTTTAAATAACAGCCCATTTTGTAAGAAATGGGCTGTTATTCTATAAGAGAGGAATACAGTTTACTCTTCCCAACGAATTTTATCTGCAATGGGTGTACGGATAGGTTCACGCGCTTCAGATTGGTGGTGTCCTAAGTAGAATAGACCAATACATTTTTGATTTTCTTCGAGATTTAAGAAACCACCCAAGTGATTGATTAAACCTGGAGTCGCCCAGTATCCACCGATATTTAGCGAGTGTGCAGCCAACCACATGTTTTCAACAGCAGCAGCCGTACAAGCCAATTCTTCCCATTCAGGAACTTCGCCCGTATAATTGACAACAATCGCAATGGCAACGTTTGACTGTGTTGCTTTTTTGCCCATTGTTATTTCAGTTGCTTCAGTATATTTCTCTGTAGGTGTTACTGACTTGTAGATACGTGATAATTCGGTGCCTAAACGTTCTAATCCCTCTTTGCGGAAGATCACAAAACGCCAAGGTTGTGTTCTTTTGTGTGTTGGAGCAGCATTGGCCGCTTCCAAGATACTCAAGATATCTTCTTTACTGACTTCTTCTTCAGTAAAGGAAGCTTGAAATACGGATCTTCTGTAGTGTATTGCTTTTAATACGTCGTTTTTCATTATAATTTATTTTTCCTTTATGCTTTTTCTTCCCATAAAGATACAACATGCAAAATTGTTTTGACGGCTTTTTCCATATCTTGTACAGCTACCCACTCTTGTTTTCCGTGGAAAGCATGCCCTCCAGCAAAAATATTTGGACAAGGTAAGCCCATAAACGAAAGGCGGGAGCCATCTGTTCCACCACGGATACTTCTTCTTTCGGCCACCATTCCTGCACGGTTGATGGCTTCCATACCGATTTCCATAATTTCAGGATGCTGATCCAGCACTTCTTTCATATTACGGTATTGTTCTTTTACGACAAAAGTATAGGTGCAGTTTGGATATTGTTCCACAATCGATTTTGCGATGCCTTCCAGCTCATCTTCATGTTTCTTTAGATTGGCTGTAACGTGGTCGCGTACGATAAATTGAATTTCAGCTTTTTCCACAGATCCACTGATATGAACAGGGTGTACAAAGCCGTCTTTTTTGTTGGTGCTTTCAGGTGAAAGTCGATCTTTTGGTAGTGCGTCAATTACCGCACTGGCGATTTTGATGGCACTTTGCATTTTACCCTTAGCAAAGCCCGGATGTACGGATACACCATGAATAGTTAATGTAGCTCCATCCGCTGAAAATGTTTCATCCTCAATGGTTCCAGCTCTTTCGCCATCCATTGTATAAGCAAAATCTGCTGCTAAACGTTTCAAATCTGCTTTATCAACACCTCTGCCAATCTCTTCATCTGGTGTGAAAAGAATTTTGATATCACCATGTTTGATTTCAGGATGTTTCATTAATAAACGGGCAGCATCCATGATTTCGGCCACACCTGCTTTGTCATCTGCACCCAACAAAGTGGTGCCACTCGCTGTAATGATATCATTGCCAATTTGATTGGCTAGATCGGGATGTTCGGCGTATTTGATGATAATAGTCTTGTCGTCAGGAAGCACAAGATCCTGGCCCTGATAATTAGGATGAACCAGTGGTTTAACATCTTTTCCAGAAGAGTCCGGAGATGTATCCATATGAGAACAGAAGCAGATAACAGGAACTTGCTTTGCAGTATTGGATGGAATAGTTGCATAGATATATCCATTTTCATCCATTGCTGCGTCTGAAATACCCAATGCTAGCAACTCCGCTACAAGTAACTTTCCAAGGTTCTTTTGCTTTTCCGTAGAAGGACATGTTGGTGAATTTGCATCAGATTGTGTGTCAATCTGTACATAGCGTTGAAATCTTTCGGATACCGAAAAATCACTTATGTTGTTGATCTCAAATGTGCTCATTTTCTAATAGCCTTAATGTGATAAGGGTGGTCAAACTTAGATAAATTGCTTTTTATTTGCAATTTAATTTGGTTGCATTTACAAACAATTTGTCCCTACTCCACAGGTTTAATTCTATTTGTTAACAAACTGACAATAACTGACACGTATAGGAGGGGGGCGATCCTAATTCCCGCTGAAAGGAATTTATTGTTATCTATAATTTATTGCTACATACAATGTGCTGTAGCGCTTTTGAACAGTAAAGTTTTACCCATAGCTATGTGAGCAGAAATCTTGGATGATCCCACATTAAAAAAAAAGGACCTGTCAAATCGTTGATAGGTCCTTTTTCACATGTAAATCGTTTTCTATTTCTTTTCGTCTGCGTAACCAAATACCTTCTGTAAAATATTAGTATTTCTACTGCCGCCTATGTTCTGTCTAATTTTTGACTCCTGGTCGGCAACTTTGATAAATAGACCGTCTATCGCTTTCTGCGTAACGTAGGCAGTAAGATTTGTCTCCACTTTATTGCCTAATGGGAGATTGTTATAAGCTGAGGTCAATTGTGTCCAATACTGGTCCACATTGTTTGTACCCATGGCAGATTTAATAACAGGACTAAATTTGTTCGTTAACTCTGTCGATGTATTTGTTTTAAAAAACGTTGTCGCGGCGTCTTCTTTGCTGCCTAGAAGAATATTGGTCGCATCTGTAATCGTCATCTTCGAAAGTGCATTGACAAATACTGGGGCAGCCTCTTTAACGGCTCCCTCCGCAGCTCTGTTCATGCTCTGTATAAACTGATCGCACAATTTCCCCATCCCAACAGCACGAAGCGTTTTTTCTACTTTCTGTGCTTCGGCAGGCATCAAAATCTTTACTGCTGCATCTCCCAAAAAACCATCCTTCTTGGCTAGAGATTCGATACTCAGATTTAAGCCGTTGCTTAAAGCCTGTTTGATTCCCAACGATGCATCCTTATTGGACAAAGATGCCAAGGTATTCGATTTTGATGCTATTGCGGTCGTATTTGTTGTTGTCGTTGTTTTGGTACTGTCGGTCTGGCCCTGATTTGCTTTTGCCAATGTCTCACTGATTTTCTTAAAAATCTGTGCTTCGCTTGCAGTGGAATAAAGCAGTCCGGAGACAAATAGTGTACAATATAATAGTGGAAATTTCATCATGTTTTTATTTTGCTGTCAAAATTAAACATATCGACTGTTAATTTATGTGAAAGTTTAAACCAATTGCCAGGAAACATAGCTATTGTCTGGAATCGTAGCAGATACGCTACAGCGTGCTGAGTCGCTATTCCTGATGCGGTGTAAATAAAAGCTGTCCCACAAAATAAAACAGCAGATCCTAAGCGAACCTGCTGTTTGTGTTATAGGGTTGTTGTTATTAACAAGACATTATTTCCAGGAGAGTGTCGTTGCTACTGGAAAGTGATCCGACGGAAATTTATTCATGTAGGTGTCGGTCAGGATACCATATTTTTTTACCTGGAAAGGTTTGGTGATAAAGATATGGTCTATGCGGCCTGTTGGTCTGATGCTTTTGCCCCATCCGTTAAAGGAAGAATTCGGTTCATATTTGAAAGGAGCCAATTCATGTACATCAGTGACCACTTTGCTATTGGCCAAGGTGAAGTAAGCATCATCTTTTTCATCGACGTTGAAGTCGCCTGTTAAAATTAGTGGTAGGTCTTTGGCAAACTCTTTTGCTTTTGTCAGAATCAATTTTGCACTTTCGGTACGTGCAGTACGGCCGATATGGTCAAAGTGCGTGTTCATGAAGATGAAGCGTTTTTTGTTGGCCTTGTCTTCAAAAATACCCCAGGTACAGATCCGCGGTAGTGCTGCATCCCAGCCTTTATTCGGGTGTTCGGTATCTGTGGCTGAAAGCCAGAAAGTTCCACTCTTTATCGCTTTAAAGCGATTTGTATTGTAATAAATCGCCGAGTGCTCGCCCTCTTGTGCACCATCGTCGCGACCTACACCCACGTAATCAAATCCAGGAAGGAGCTTTTTGAGATCTTGAACCTGATCAAAAAAACCTTCTTGGATACCAAAGATATCAAAACCATGGTATTTGATCAGATTGGTAAGCGGGACTTTCCGGTCGTTCCACATGTTATCGACATCGACGGTATTTCTTTGGCGGATATTATAGCTGGCTGCAATAAATTCCTGCCCATACGATAGGAAGGATAAACACAGTGCTATAACGAAAAAAAGACTTTTTTTCATTTATTTGAATTATTTATGCTATTTATGAGTGATCTTCATGTGTTTAAATGAACTCGTTTCACTCGGTTATTTGTTCATCATTTATTCTTTATATAAAGGCAATCATGCTGCCTCGGGCGACACGAGTGTTTAGTTTCATCGCTATAAATGTCCTTTGTTCACTCGGTTTGTCCTTATTTCTTTAATATGCGGAGCAACAACTCAGGTTCATCAGTGGTAATAAAATCAATTTTCTGATCGATTAGATTTGTCATTTCTTCTTCTGTGTTTACGGTCCATGCATTCACTTTCATACCAAGTTGATGCGCATCTTTCAGCCATGTCGCATTCTTTTTAAAGACGGAAAAGTGATAATCCACCCCATTAATCCCAGCAGCTTTTACATCTGAAGGAGATTTATCTCCTGTAAGATATTGGATATTAGCCTTAGGAGCCAATTCGTGGATCTTTTGACAAGCTTCAAAGCTGAAGGAAATGTAATCCGTAATTTTCTCAGCTTTTAAGCTTTTGACCATTTCAACCGTTTTTGTGGTCGCTTCAAGCGTACGCTCGACCCCAAGTTTATTGATTTTCAACTCAAGGATAAGGCGTAAACCCTTTAATTTTTTTCCAGCATTAATATATTCTTCCAACGTGGGAATGGATTCACCGTTAGGATGTTTCTTTTCTAAGAGCTCTTTGTAGGTTGCCGTTGCGATATCAATGCCGTAGAAATCATTGTCATGGTTGACCACAAGAATATTGTCTTTGGTCAAATGTACATCAAACTCGGATCCGAAGAGCTTGAGTTCGTGGGCCGCTGTTAAGGAAGCAATGGAATTTTGCGGAAGATGGCTGTTTTTCCATACGCCACGATGTGCAATGGCTTTCGTTTGTGCGAATAATGCGGAGGATGAGATTACCATAGCCAGTGTCAGACAGCTAAAAATATGTTTTTTCATGCTATAATTATGTATGAGTGTTTGTTTTCAACGGCATAATGTGCACGTTTCACTCGGTGATTTATTCCTATTCTATGTATTTATAATACCGATTACGATACTAGCAGTAAAAATCGACCCCTAATGATAGGATCGTTTCTTACAAATCTGTTTAAAAGCTGATTTTACATAGGACAAAAAAAGTGGTACTTTTTATCTCGATGTACAAGATCTAAAGTACCACTTTTATATTTAGGAATTGTTAAGTGTAATTTATTTTTTACCGTTCCATTCGGCCATGAACTCATCTAGGAAGCTGAGCATATAATCATGGCGATGCGCTGCGATTCTTTTCGCGGCTTCTGTATTCATCTTATTCTTTAACAATAGTAGCTTTTCGTAGAAGTGATTGATTGTAGGAGCTTCCGAATGCTTGTACGCTTCCTTATCCTTATATTCCTGAACGGGAACATTGGGATTATACATCTCACGGCCTTTGTTTCCGCCAAAGCTAAACGCGCGGGCAATACCTATTGCGCCAATAGCATCTAGACGGTCAGCATCTTGCACGATCTCCATCTCTTTTGAATGGAATGAAACTTCACCTAAACTTGCTTTGAAAGACATGTTGAAGATGATTTTCTTGACATGGTCGATGATCTCAGGCGAAATTTCTAGACTTGCCAAAAACTCTCCGGCAACACGAGGGCCGATTGTTTCGTCGCCATCATGGAATTTACTGTCAGCGATGTCATGTAATAGCGCCGCCAATTCGCACACCATAACATCTGCTTCTTCATCTTCTAAAATTAACTTCGTATTGTTCCATACGCGTTGAATATGCGACCAATCGTGGCCTGCTTCTGCAAATTTCAACCGGTCTTGCACAAATGCTACTGTGCGCTCAATAATGTTATTCATACAATACTTTTGTTTTTTCGCGAGTACCCTCGTATAATTCGTATTCTAATAATCTACAATCTAATTTACCATTATAAAATTCTATACGTCGGGATGCGCGCAACCCGATTTTCTTTGCCAGATCTGGATTTCCAGTAAATATATAGCCTCTATAACCTTTGCATTCCTGTTTCATGAAATCTCCCATACGCTTATAGGTAATTTCTAGCTTGCTGTGTGTGCCCAAACGTTCACCATATTCAGGATTGAATAAAATGACCCCTCCTTCTTTAGGAACGTGTGTTTCGGCAAAATCGCATACTTCAAATGAAATTAATTGCTCTACACCAGCAGTTCTTGCGTTCATCTTGGAGACGTTGATAGCTTCTTCCGAAATATCACTTGCGATAATTTGCGGTGCCGCTTTTTTATTGATCTGATCTTTAAGTACGCGACGCTCCTGGAAGAAAACTGTTTCATCATAACCTATGAAATGCATAAATGAATAGTTCATGCGTAATAATCCAGGTTTTCTGTTTGTAGCAATCAGAGCTGCCTCAATAGCTAAGGTTCCGGATCCACACATCGGGTTCACAAAAGGAGAATTACCATCCCATTTGGACGCAATAATAGTCGAGGCTGCCAGGGCTTCTAACATTGGCGCTTTTCCAGGGATCTTCCGGTAGCCATGTTTCGCTAGTGTTTCACCTGAGGTATCGAGAAAAATTTCAGCACGGTCATCTTTCCAGTACAAGTGCACAACCGCTTTATTATTGTCCGGACCTGAATTAGGGCGCATACCCTTTTTTTCCTTGATACGGTCTACGATTGCATCCTTAACCTTGACGTTTGCAAATAATGGTGTGCTGATTGTCTCATTGTCCACATTGGAACTGACAGAGAAGTATCCGTCAAATTGAATGAGTTCTTCCCATGCGATTTGACTCAATTCGTCATAGAGCTCCGTCGGATTATTGGCCGTAAACTCTTTTAACGAATACAAAATCTGAGATGCTGTGCGCAGGTTCAGATTGAGCTTGATCGTATCGTTTATACTGACCTTTAATTCTACTCCTGTCGGAAATGCCCTGACAATGTCAAAACCTAACTCTTTAACTTCCTGTTGCAAATAAGGTGATAAGCGCTTATTGCACGTTATAATAACTTTATTGGGGGTGTTGAAAACTTCCATCATATTTTGTACAAAGTTAATTAAACTCTTCCTCAAAAATTGCTTAATTTTACGCTTTAATATTTATTTTTTTGATTATGGAAATTAGAGGAAAAGTACACGAGATAGGAGCGACACAACAAGTGACAGAATCATTCAAAAAACGCGATATGATTGTAGCTTATGCCGAAAACCCACAATTTGTTGAGTATATCCGTTTTGAATCAACACAAGACAGAACGTCAATTTTTGATAACCTAGCAATTGGTGAAGAGGTAGAAGTATCTTTTAATCTTCGTGGTCGTCCTTGGACTAATAAAGATGGCGTAACAACTTATTTCAATTCATTGGTAGCATGGCGTGTAACAAAATTAGGTAATGCTGCTCCAGCACCATCTTCTCCAGGTTATGCAGATATGCCTGCTCCTGTAGATTTGGCTGGTTCATCAGATGATGATGATCTACCATTCTAATCTGAATAGGATTTTATGCACTATCGCCTTTGCGGTAGCCAATAGATTATTTGAACTGTAAACAATCCAGTTATTTACAATAGAAAGGCTTCTTCAAGAAGCCTTTTTTCTTTCATAGCATCAGCATGGGCACCTGATTTTTCTTGGCGCTGAAATTGCTTGCTATACGGTGTCGTACATCAAAAAACAATAAATATGAAATCATCCGTATTATTTCTTTGCTTAGCAGCAGTTTCGCTAAGTGCATGCAATCAAACTTCAAAAGAGAGCCAGCATGCTACAGCAGATTCTTCAGTACATGAGACCGCGGCAGTAGATACTGCTCATACATCGCAAAACTCACTGGATTGGGCTGGTACCTATGAAGCTACTATTCCCTGTGCAGATTGTGAAGGTATCAAAACCAATATCACCTTAAAGAATGATAATACCTTTGCCATCGTCAGTGAATATATTAATAAAAATACCAAGGTTGAAGATACTGGCAAAGTCATGTGGCATGGCAACGGATCCGTTGTTCATCTCACGGGGAAAGAGACAAATATGAAATTGAAGGTCGGCGAAAATAAGCTGATTGGACTAGATCAGGAAGGCCATGCGATCGATGGCCCCAATGCACATCTCTATGTGTACAATAAGGTCGAAGGAGAGAAACTGTAAAACGAAGCTCCGATGAAAGAATTAGCCGCTGACGTATTTACCGTAGGGAACTTTTCGGAGAAGATACGTCAGTAAGGCACTCGCCAACAGGGTGATCACTGTTGCTGCCGGGATTTTCCACAAAGCGGATAATGGAAGCAAAGGATGAATATAATTCAGCAATAAAATATGGCATAAGTAAATGCCAAAGCTGTGAATGTCGATAAATTCCCAGAAGGGGTTGAGCTGTTCTGGGAGTTTAAGGCCTTGTACAAAGATGAATAAAAAGCCTGCACTCAATGCGATATTTGGCGAAAGATAGTTGTAAAGTGTCGGGTCAAATTCTCCGCGAGAAACACTCAAATGCGATGTCCCCGAAGCCGTAATTAAACAACAGATCAGAAAAAACGTAAAACTTGATAATTTGACCATTTGGATTGGATAATTACGTAAATAATGCCCCAAGACAAGGTAACCCGCATACCCCGAGAAAAAGGTCAGGTCAAAATTAGGTAGGTAACTATTGAACCATTTATTCGTAAAAAATAACGCTGCAAACCACAATCCCAAAAAGATCTCAAGCTCCCTTTTACTGCAGTTGCCAACAATTTTGCGTATGAAAGGAACTGCAAGGTAGAGCCCAAGTATCATGTATAGATACCAAAGGTGTGCATTCGTTCCTGATTTTAAGCGAATTAACACAATGTTAATAACTTGTGGAAAACCAATGTAGTCAAAATCAATGTACCGAATAAAATAATAGAGAAGATAGACGATCGTCCAAAAAAGAAAGGGCGGGACAATTTTTAACAGACGTTTCCGATAAAACTGTCCCGTGCTTTCGTCTTTCTGTAGCAGCAGAGCGCCTGAAATAATGACAAACAGGGGTACTGCAAAGCGCGAGAAGCTATTGATCCAATTGGCATAACTCCAGTCGAATGACTCAAAGTCATTGCTGTTTAGGTAGCCCGAAGAGGAATGAATCAAGATAACGAGGAATATCGCAACAATACGTAGTACACTGATATAACTGGTTCGCGCCATTTGATTATGCTGTTTTTATTGACTTTTACTGTCGTAGGCTTTCAAATACAGCAGGGTTAGGAGTGCGCCAATACTCGCCATGCCCACGCCAACAAGCGAAGGTGTGTTATAAGCTAAACCCAACGTTATTGGAATTCCACCTAAAAATGCACCTAAGGTATTGCCGAGGTTAAAGGCAGCCTGGCCACCTGCCGCAGCCAATGTTGCAGCTTCTTTTGAAGCGCGGATTAACATCAGTTGTGTCGGCGAACCAATGGTAAAAGATACCAGTCCAGTAATAAATGCCAAAGGATAAGCTGTCCAGCCCAATGGCGATATAAAGTAAACCATCACAAGGCATAGCGCCATGGCGGAAAAACTAGCGATCGCAGCTTTGGTTGGGGAGATTGTATCGGCCAATTTTCCGCCAATAAGATTCCCGAAAAACATACCGACACCGATCAGGACCATAATCAACGGGACACGATCTGCCGCGATGCCCGACACATTGGTCACTAAAGGAGCGATGTAACTGATCCAGGCAAAAAGTCCACCGGTACCGATGGCGATAATAGCCATTAATAGCCAAGCAATTTTTTTGTTGAAGAAGTTGAGCTGGCTAAAGATGTTATTCCCTTTGGAAGCTTCAATTTTTGGCATCCAAGCATAAATTGCTGCAAAAGTGATTAACCCCAATACACTGATGATACCATACGTCAAACGCCAAGAATAATGATGGCCGAGGTAGGTTCCTAGCGGTACTCCAGCCAAATTGGCAATGGTCATTCCTGTAAACATAATGGATATAGCCTGGGCCTCTTTTCCCTTTGGTGCCAACCGAGCAGCAACAACAGATCCAACACCAAAAAATGCACCATGCGGAAGCCCCGCCATAAAACGGGAGAGACTGATCAAAAATTGACCTGGAGCAATACTAAATAGGCCGTTGAAAATAAAGAAGAGCAACATTAAAAAAAGTAATACCTTCTTTGGCGGATATTTTCCCGTAAATAGGACTAATGTTGGGGCACCTACAACAACACCCAGTGCGTATAGTGCAATCAGGTGCGCGGCAGTAGGGATCTCGATATGAAGATCTTTGGCAATATCAGGCAAGATACCCATCATCGTGAATTCGGTCATTCCGATGGCAAGTCCGCCAAATGCCAAAGCGATAATTCCTTTGTTCATTGTATTTTAAGGTTGAGGTTGTACGATAATGGTACGAAGATAATAAATAGATTGTACTAAAAATTATTGATACCTTTTTTGAGGGACACAAGTAACATTTTTAGTTTTTCTTAAGATGATCTGACGTTGATCTAATCTGCTTTCCAGTACCACCGAATCCGCAGCATGATAAACAACTTTAAAGCGGGGGATATACTGTCCGGAAAGATAGCAGCCTGAAATTTTCTGCTTGCCATTCTCTTTGGTATAAATACCATCGACAATGATAGAGTCTCCACGCAAAACATAAATACCTTTTGCATGTTCTGTCCAGGATCCATTTTTGTAACAGCTATCCGGGATTGTTTGTACTTTATTGTTGACGTGCATGGTCGCGTAAACAGAATCACAGGTAAACTTGAAATCGGTCAAGGCATACTGCATCATCTGCTGTTGTCCTGGAATACTGTCTTGGACCCATTCTCCCTGTAAAAAGGGTGCGCCTTCGTTCTGCATATCCGAATTGAATTTGCAGGCAGTAAAAAAGAAAAACATACCTATGGCAAGTGCCAATAGGTATGTCTTTGTTCGTATATTTTTTATTGAAATAAAAGTCACAGCTTATTTTAAACTTCCAACCATATCTTCTGGTTTTACCCAAGCATCGAAATCTTCAGGAGTCACATAACCTAAGCGTACCGCTTCTTCTTTAAGCGTAGTGCCGTTTTTATGTGCTGTTTGCGCGATTTCTGCTGATTTGTAGTAACCAATTTTTGTATTCAGTGCCGTTACTAACATCAATGAGTTGTCTACCAATTCTTTGATGCGTTTGTAGTTCGGTTCAATACCAGCTGCACAGTGCTCTTCAAATGAAACACAAGCATCACCCAATAGGCGAGCAGATTGTAAGAAGTTTGCGGCCATCAATGGTTTGAACACGTTTAGTTCATAGTGACCTTGCGTTCCACCAATCGTAATCGCCACATCATTACCCATCACTTGCGCCGCAACCATTGTCAATGCTTCACATTGCGTTGGATTAACTTTACCTGGCATAATCGATGACCCTGGTTCGTTTTCAGGGATCAAGATTTCACCGATACCTGAACGTGGGCCAGAAGCCAACATACGGATATCGTTTGCAATTTTATTTAATGAAACAGCCAATTGCTTCAATGCACCGTGTGTTTCAACGATTGCGTCGTGAGCAGCCAATGCTTCAAATTTATTTTCAGCGGTTACGAAAGGTAGGCCTGTAAATTCAGCGATATATTTAGCAACGACAACGTCATAGCCGTTTGGTGTATTTAATCCTGTACCTACAGCAGTACCTCCCAATGCAAGTTCTGACAAATGCGAAAGTGTATTTCTTAAAGCTTTCAGACCATGGTTCAATTGAGCGACATAACCTGAAATCTCTTGACCTAGAGTCAACGGAGTAGCATCCATTAAGTGTGTACGGCCAATTTTAACCACGCTTTTAAACTCCTCAGCTTTTTTTGCCAATGTGTCACGCAATTTTTCTACACCTGGAATGGTAACTTCAGCAACAGCTTTGTAAGCCGCAATATGCATTCCTGTAGGGAAAGTATCGTTAGATGATTGTGATTTGTTTACATCATCATTTGCTTTTAACACAGGTTCACCTTCACCGATTTTATGTCCAGCCAATACTTGTGCACGGTTTGCTACAACCTCATTCACATTCATATTGGATTGCGTACCCGAGCCCGTTTGCCAAATAACCAATGGAAATTGATCATCCAATTTGCCCGCCAAGATCTCATCACATACTGTAGCGATCGCATCACGTTTCTCTACAGGTAATACCCCCAACTCGTGGTTAGCATAAGCAGCTGCTTTTTTCAAATAAGCAAAGCCTGCGACGATTTCGTGTGGCATTGAAGCTGCCGGTCCGATTTTAAAGTTGTTGCGTGAACGCTCTGTTTGTGCACCCCAGTATTTGTCTGCAGGTACTTGAACTTCACCCATTGTGTCTTTTTCAATTCTGAATGACATAGTATGTAAGTATAAGTAAAACGTAAAAATTAAAAGCATATGTGCAAAGCACATCATACATCACTCACAAAGTTACAGGATAATACAGTAAAGAACAAGGATTAAAGCATAAAGACACAATAAGCAGGTTTTAAAAACCAAGACGTTTTGTCAAGGAATCATTCACATGGTGGAAAACCTGTTTCGGTTTTAACGTCCGCCAGGGAATCACGTTCAATGTACCACCGAAATTAATGTAATAATCTATATTTTGCTGCTGGAATTCTTCGATAACATGCTCACGGAAACCAATGCCCGCAATCCATCCGTCCTCGATATCCTGAAACCATTCCTCATAGTAAGAGTCGTCTGAAGCATGAAAATTCAGTACATTCTCTCCAATTAGAATAAAATACTTGATCCCTTGACTGATCAATACATCGATAATCTCTCGCTTGAGTAACATGATGTCATTGTAGATTGCATCATTCCATTCACCAATCAGTTCGATAATACAGTATTGTTTTTCATAGTCTACAAATAGTATTTTCAGATATAAGGTAAGCGAACCGAATTCGTCCCATTGTGGGTGCAGAAGGAAATTATAGATCTGTTTGTCAAAATCGAATTCGCTGTAGACTGTACCATAAAATGGAGATTGTTCATCTTCAGCGGCAATGTAATAGTCCCGCCAATTGTAATAAGGTTCGATTTCGTGCATAAAGTGGAATCTTTTTCAATTCAAACTAAGATAAATTTATGCGCATTTGCAAGTTAAATTATAGACATTATTGTCATCTATGGAAACTAAATGTTTGCCTCTCCAATCGGTGGTTTGCTGATTTTTTAATAAGGATTTTTCGCCAAGTGCAGCTTTGCTCTTTAATGAAAACAAGGACGTGAACTTTTTGTTTTTAATGTAAAAATATGGGTTCAAAAACTCGTTTAACCGAATAAACTTGCTATTTTTGATAAAGTAATTAATTGTTGAATAGTTTGTCTCATCTTCGGTAATTCATGAAGATTTCCCATGCAGAAAAGTATTAAACGAAATATTTTTGTAGCCGCTACATATGCTGCAGTATTGCTTCTCGGCTTGCTGTTGGGACAAAATTATGCCGAGGAGCAGGGAAGTAACCAGAAAACCACCTTTTCAAGTTTGCGCTCCAATGGCAATTCCGATAAATTACAATATCTCATTCAGTTAATTTCCGAGAATTACGTCGACAATGTCAGTATAGACACCGTGCAGGATGAAGCCATTGAGCATGTTGTTTCCCGCCTGGATCCTTTTTCCACCTTTTTGAAACCCAATCAAGTGCTAGCAAAGCAGGAAACGCTTGAGGGAACATTTGATGGTATCGGAGTAGAGTACTTTCGCCTGAAAGATACGCTACTTGTTGTTGGGATGGTTGCAGCTGGTCCCGCTGAAAAAGCAGGTATGCGTATTGGCGACCGCATTTTAAAGATCGGTAATAAGGATCTTGTCGGAAGAAAGGTTGCCGAATCCGAAATTGAAAAACTGATCCGCGGAAAGAAAGGAACAGCTGTATTGATCTCCATTCAACGCAATGGAGTAGTATTGGGCAATCCAATAAAAGTCATTCGTGATCAGGTAAATGTTTCGAGTTTAGATGCATCGTATATGATCGCTCCGAAAACGGCTTATGTGAAAATTCGAAGATTTGGACATAAGACAGCAGACGAATTCAGGCAGTCACTCATTGACTTACGAAAAAGCGGAGCTCAAGATCTTATTTTGGACCTACGTAATAATGGTGGCGGATTTGTACATACGGCAATTGATCTGGCAGGTCAATTTTTCAAAGAAAAGAGACTGTTGATGTATACCGAGGGTGCGAATGAACTGCGCCAGGATTTCTATTCTGAGAAGGCGGGTGATTTTGGTGATGGCCGGGTCATTGTACTGATCAATGAAAGCACAGCATCAGCGAGCGAAATACTGAGCGGTGCTCTTCAGGATTTGGACCGGGCAACTATTGTCGGCCGCAGATCCTATGGCAAAGGTTTGGTGCAAGAGCAATTTGATTTTTCAGACGGTTCTGCAATCAATCTGACTGTGGCTCGCTACTATACACCACTTGGAAGATGTATTCAGCGAAAATATGCACGGGCAAATTTTGATGCAGCAAAATACATGACAGGCTTCGATCTATGGACAATGGATACCGAATTCAGCCAAAAAGAAATGTTTACCACCAGCAAAGGAAAGCTTGTATTCGGTGGTGGCGGTATTCTTCCGGACGTGACTATCCCGATTGACACCAATGAAACCAGTGCCAAGTACCGCGAGATATTTCATTCCAATGCAATCGAAGAGTTTGTTTATGATCGTTTCACGAAACATCTGCCGGCATATTCTATCGAGAATTTTATTAGTGGCTATCACTTGCCAGCAACAGAATTTGATCTATTCATTTCATATCTTAATAGCCAAAAGCGGATCGCGGTCACAGCCAAAGAAGCAAAAAATCTGCATGATTTAATTCAATCCGATATCGAGGCCTTGGTCGGTCGATATTATTTTGGTCGTGAAGCATATTACAAAATCAAAAACCGAAGAGATAAATTTATTGAAATAGGTCTTAAAACGTTGGGGTATCAAATGCCTAAGGTTTAAGTCTAAGATCAGACCATACAGGATAATGATCCGACAATTTCTGTTTGACAATCTGATAGTTCATCACCTGAAATTTCGGACTGGCAAAAATATAGTCGATCTGAAAGATCGGTAGGAGGGCATGATGGGTCACTCCCCAGCCATTACCTTTCTCCTTAAATGCATTATACAGCCTGTCTCCAATTAAATTGACCGAGTAGCTCATTGGCGTATCATTGAAATCACCTACCGCAATATAAGGATATTGACATTCATTCATGTGTTTCTTTAACGAATGCGCCTGTTCGCTACGAAGCTCGAAGGCATTCTTAAGTTTGCGGCTCAATTTACGTGTCCTCGAATTATCCGATTCATTATTATTGGACAGATTTTGGATAAATTCCTTGTCTTCATTTTGAAGCGCAAAAGAACGGAGATGTATATTATAGATGCGAATCAGTGTATCCTGTTTTTTGATATCTACATAACTAATCCGGTTGATTCCGTAATCGTTGTCTCTGATGGTACCTGAATCATAGATTGGGAAGCGGGACAGGACAGCCATTCCATAAGCCTCGTAATCGTTTTTAGAACTAGGCTCAAAGAAAAAATAATCATAGCCCAGTTTATCTTTGAATTCCTCTGAGAACACATGTTTTCCTTTAATCTTGCTAATATATTCCTGAAAGCAGATCACATCGGGAGATATGCTGTCAATAATTCGGACAACGTCGGCTTTAAAGTTTTTTTTCTCATCGTTTACTTTTTTGAACAAATGAGCATTGAAGGTCATGATGCGAAGGGTACGTGTCTCGGAGGATACAGGGGCATTCTCTTTTCGAATGTTCCAATGTTTAGTTAAAAAAGGCCATCCAATGAGGATTGTCACGAGTGAATAAAGTGCAATTTTTCGTTTGCGGAGTAGCCAGTAAAAGATAAATCCAATATTGATAAGGAGAATTGGAAGGTAGCCCAGGCCCATAAATGCAATGGGCCAAAAAGATTTAGGATTAATGAAGGTCGCCGAATAGCTCATAAGTAATGCAACGATCGCAAGCATATTTGCCAGGAACATTGTTTTACTTATAAAGCCCAGTTTTCTTCTTAAAAATGTCCTTTTATCCATCAACCTTGTCACCACTATTGCTTGCCCTAAAGAGCGTTTCTTTTTCATGGTTCGTTAGACTGTCGTAGCCAGAAACAGAAATTTTATCTAAGATAGCATCGATTTCGTCCTGATTGGGTAAGTCATAACGATGTTTCCGATTTGTCGGAATATTGTTACCTACAACGACTTTCATTTTTGCAGGCTTCTGTTGTTTTTTCTGAAAAATCGTAGACCAGTCCATTCCCGATTTTAGCGCATAAGTGAATCCCATTCCAAAAAGTATAACTGCAAAATACGAGATGGCAGCAGGTCGATTGGTCATCGTAAGGGCGAGGAATTCCAATCCAAAATAAATAATAGCCACCAACTTTAGTTTCACAGTACCAATCAGCAGAAGTCGTAATTCATATTTGGGCACCAAAGTCACAATCGCGGCCAATACTGCTGCCAACGGGAGAGAGCCGCCCATGAGCTGAACGCTGTCAGAAACGGGAATAAGTGACCCAAAGCCCACATAAAGAAGGCTGCCGAGCAGCCACGAAGCGATATAGACAAATAGAAATTGCCGTTTGTTTAAGAAGGTAAAAAAGATCTGACCGACCCAATAGAGCCAAAGACTATCAAAAAGTATGGTCAGAAGCTTGACGTAAACGAAATTTGATGTGATTAATGACCAAGGTTGTGCAATAAATGCTGAGAAATTACTCGGTAAACTTAAACGACGTACAATAGGCTCCAAAAAGCTTTGTGGTACAATTTTTAATTCGAAGAGCAGGTCTAAAAAATAAATGAGGACAAATAAACAGACCTGAATACTGATCACCAAAGGTACAGGCGAGCCAGTTTTATAGGTTTGTCTCCAAAAATCTTTTAAACCGATGTTATTCATTGCGCACGATATTAATAAATTCCTTTTCTAATCTTCCACAGTTTAAGCAGTAGATAGCCAAATAGTGCACCACCGACATGAGCCAGGTGAGCCACAGAATCTCCTGGTCTAGACAAGCTCATATAAATTTCGATGAGGATGAATCCACCGATCATATACTTTGCTTTGACTGGTACAGGAATAAACAAAAATTGAAGTGGTATGTTTGGAAAAAGATAGGCAAATGCCAATAGAACACCATAAATAGCTCCTGAGGCCCCTAACATCGGAATGAGGTAAGTTAGTGCTTCATTATTTCCGGTATTGGCCATGGCAATAAGTTCGTTTCCGCTTACGCCGTGAAGTGGAGCGAAAGAACCTGTCGCATTATAGAGTTGTATACCATTCACCGCTGTATAAAGAAACCAGGCACCGATTCCCGAAACCAGGTAGAAATTTAAAAAACGTTTTGAACCAAGTACCTGCTCAATCATAGGACCGAACATAACCAGGGAAAACATATTGAAGAAAATATGGGTAATATTGTTCTTGTCATGCATAAACATATGCGTAATCACCTGCCAGATTTTAAAATAAGGGGAGTCCGGATAATAGACCGCAAGATAATCATATGCTGCAGGTACAAGTTGTGATCCAATATAAAATATGATATTGATGATCAATAAATTCTTGATAACAGGTGTCAGTTGTGGAAACATATATTTTATCTTCTAATTTTTACCAAATTTTTCCGCTAATTCTTGCAATGTAAATGTTACAATTACAGGGTTGCCATAAATGGAGATATTGGGTGAGTGACAAGCAAAAAGTCTATCCACAAGCTCTGCCATTGCTGTATTGTCCAACGCGGTACCAGGTTTAATGGCCGCATTACGGGCAAGGCTTTTTGCAAGATTTTCGCGCTTAGCGAGCTTATACTCAGATTGATTGTTTTTGTAATCCTCCAATATTTTCTCAATCATCTTTATTTCGTCGAATCCTGTCCCTAAGTCTGCAGGAATTCCGTCAATAATATAGGAATTTTTTCCAAATTCACGAATTTGAAAGCCTAAGCCATTGATGTCCTCCAGGAGGTCTTTCATTAATTCATTATCTGCAGCATTTAGGTCCAAAGTCTGTGGAAACAAACTTTGTTGACTCAGACCTTTATGTTGGTCCAGTTGCGCAAGAAATTGCTCAAAGAGAATACGTTCATGTGCAGCCTGTTGATCGATTAGAATAAATCCAGAGTGAATCTGAGAAACAATATATTTATTATGGAGCTGAAAAAAGAGCTTTGAGGATGACTTATCTTCGACCTGAATGGCCTGTGAGCTATCCGTATGCAATTCCGGCTCCGCATGCAATGGCAGCTGAACAGATTCCTCCTCTTCGACGATTTGGTACAGGGAATCCCAATTGCTGGGTATGCCACCTGTTTTCTTACTGAGTCCTTCAGCGTAGCTTTCTGAGCGTGTGTAGCTCGAGCCAGATTTTGATTTGTCTGTATCAAATGGATTGAAGTCTGGATTAAAAGTTACCGTTGGAACGATAATTTCATCCAATGCCTTTTTTGTAATAAGATTGGTGAAGCTTGTTTCCTGTTCAAAATCCAAAGATGGCATGATATTGTACCGTCCCAATGATCTTTTTACGGCTGAACGGATAATGGCGTAAATAGCCTTATCGTCTTCATACTTAATTTCGGTCTTGGTAGGGTGTACGTTGATATCGATGCGTGCAGGATCTATGTCGATAAATAAGACATAGAAAGGGAATGTTTCGGCCTGTAAAATATCTTCATAAGCATTCATGACTGCATGGTGCAGGTATGGATCACGTACAAAGCGTTTGTTGACAAAGAAAAACTGTTCACCACGTGTTTTTTTTGCAAATTCAGGTTTCCCAACAAAACCTTCTACCTTGATGATCGACGTATCTTCTTCCACAGGGACAAGTCGCTGATTGTAATTGTTCCCGAAAATATGGACAATACGTTGTTTTAGTGTCTCTGCCGGCAAATGGTAGATCTCATTTCCGTCGCTATGTAAGGTTAGGAAAATCTGTGGGTTCGATAAAGCAATACGTTGAAATTCATCAATGATATGACGCATTTCTACCGAGTTGCTCTTTAGGAAGTTCCGCCGTGCAGGAATATTGTAAAAAAGATTTTTAACTAAAATATTTGTTCCGGCAGCAACAGCTTCCGGGTATTGGTTGACAACTTTTGATCCCTCTATCTCAACAACTGTACCCAGTTCATCTTCAATGCGGCGTGTTTTGAGCTCTATCTGTGCAATCGCAGCAATGGATGCCATTGCTTCACCACGGAAACCCATCGTACGGATAGCGAATAAGTCTTCAGCCTTACGAATTTTCGATGTTGCGTGACGTTCAAAACAAAGACGAGCATCAGTTACGCTCATGCCACAGCCATTGTCAATGACCTGGATCAATGACTTGCCTGCATCTTTAACAATAAGTTTTATTTTGTCAGCTCCAGCATCAATAGCATTCTCAATCAATTCTTTAATGGCAGACGCTGGTCGCTGCACCACTTCTCCCGCCGCAATCTGATTAGCAACATTATCTGGAAGTAATTGAATAATATCCGACATATAATACAAAGTTAAGAAATATCCATATTTACAGCGTATAAACACTGATGAAAATCAACTGGACATTCCGTATGTTCTTTAAAAGCAAAAACCTTTAATGTGTTCATTTATACAAATGAAAATGGATGGCATTGATAAATAGTTGTGTCCTATTCCTCGGCCGTCAACGTCAGTGTTCGATATCTATTGCCCCTGTAAGACAAAGCCCAAGGAGTTGGAAAACATTCCTGCGCAATAACCGAGCCATCCCGGGCAAACAGCAGCCGTGAAACATAATACTTCGCGGCTGCCGTTTCAAAGGCATTACATTTCCAATTTTAAGAAACGTGCTGTTTCGCTTTTATTATTTTTAATTAAGTTTTCAGGTGTTCCTTCAAATAGAACCTGCCCGCCGTCTTTGCCACCTTCGGGACCGATATCAATGACCCAATCGGCCGATTTAACGACATCAAGGTTATGCTCAATAATCAAAATGGTATTCCCGCGCTCGACCAGACGATTGATAACGCCCATAAGGACATTGACATCTTCAAAGTGAAGACCTGTTGTCGGTTCATCAAGGATATAGAATGTATTTCCAGTGTCTTTTTTAGAAAGTTCAGTAGCCAATTTTACCCGTTGTGCCTCACCTCCCGATAAGGTTGTGGAGGACTGTCCTAAGGTGATATAACCCAAACCTACATCCTGCAGTGTTTTGATCTTTCGGTAAATACTCGGTACATTTTCGAAGAAATCCACAGCATCGTTGATGCTCATATCAAGTACATCGGAAATGGATTTTCCTTTGTAGCGTACCTCTAAAGTTTCTCGGTTGTAGCGTTTTCCGTGACATGTTTCACAAGGAACCTGTACATCGGGAAGGAAATTCATTTCGATGACTTTCAGCCCGGCTCCCTGACAGGTTTCACAACGACCACCTTTGACGTTAAAGGAAAATCTTCCTGGCTTATAGCCTCTGATCTTAGCTTCTGGAAGTTGAACAAACAAGGTTCTGATATCCGAAAATACACCGGTATAGGTCGAAGGGTTGGACCGTGGTGTACGGCCGATAGGACTTTGGTCGATCTCGATGACTTTGTCAATATGTTCTAACCCTTCAATTTTTTTGAAAGGAAGTGGAATTGCTTTGGCTCTGAAAAAATGTTTATTCAAAATCGGGTATAAAGTACCTGTGATTAGGCTTGATTTACCCGAACCTGAAACACCCGATACAACAATGAGTTTTCCTAATGGAAAAGAGACAGACAGATTTTTTAAGTTATGTCCGGTTGCTCCATGTAATGACAATGTTTTTCCATTGCCCTCACGGCGTTTCTCGGGAATCTTAACCTCTTTTGTCCCGTTGAGGTAAGCTGCTGTTAAAGAGTTCGATTTTAGGATTTCTGTTGGTGTACCTTCGGCAACCACAGTCCCACCATGAACGCCTGCAGCAGGTCCCATGTCGATAACATGGTCGGCATGTAGGATCATGTCTTTGTCATGTTCCACAACAAGGACCGAATTGCCAATATCGCGTAGGTTTTTAAGCGCATTGATCAAACGTTCGTTATCCCGCTGATGGAGCCCAATACTCGGTTCATCCAGAATATAAAGTACATTCACCAGTTGGGAACCAATCTGTGTGGCCAAACGGATCCGCTGTGCTTCACCACCCGAAAGTGTTTTAGCTGTACGGTCCAAGGTCAAGTAATTTAGGCCGACATCCAGCAGGAAGCCTAAACGTGCGCGGATTTCCTTTAATATCTCCGTTGCAATAATGAGCTGGCGTTCATCAAGTTTGCTTTCTACCTGATCAAACCATTCTTTGATGGATGTAATGTCCATCGTTGAGAGCTCATGGATGTTTTTATCCGCAATTTTAAAATGTAAAGACTCTTTTTTCAGACGCGCTCCCGCACAGGTTGGACAGGTCACTTTTGTTCTGAAGTCATCTAAAGAAGGCGCCTCATCCGATGATTTTCCCGAAAACTCTTCCAGCATCTTAAAGATTCCTTCAAATTCAACACGATATTCACGTGTGCCATAACTTCCATAAGATACCGTGACAACGATAGGCTCTTCCTTATTGCCAAATAAAAGCTGATCAATCTGTTCTTCAGTTAGTTTTTCAAGCGGTGTTGTAATCGTAAAATCTAATTTTTTTGCGACAGCTTTCAATACTTCCGAAGTCCAATTTTCCCGGGTAGGTCCCAAAGGGGCCAAACCACCTTTTTGAATACTTAGTTTTTTATCCGGAATAACGGCATTCTTATCAATTTCAAAAATATAGCCCAAACCATCACATGTAGGACAAGCACCGTATGGGGAATTGAATGAGAAGGTATTTGGCTGTGGCTCATCATAAGAGATGCCCGATTCGGCATCCATGAGATAACGGCTATAGAATTGCTCCTGATTATCTTTCGTGGAGACCTTGATGATACCTTTCGCTGTTTTCATCGCCTGCATCACTGAAGTCTGTAAGCGCTTTTTATCTTCACGCTCTACTTTCAGACGATCTACGACGATTTCAATATCGTGTATTTTGTAGCGGTCAACCTGCATTTTTGGAACAAGGTCCAATATTTCTCCATCCACACGTACCTTCACATAGCCTTGCTTACGGATTTGTTCAAACAACTCACGGTAGTGGCCTTTACGCCCCTTAACCACTGGTGCCAGGATGTTCAGGGCCTGTCCTTCAAACTCAGTCAAAATCCGTTCGATAACCTGATCGTCCGACATACGCTCCATTTTCTTCCCGGTCACATAGGAGAAAGCTTCTCCTGCTCGGGCAAATAGTAGACGCATAAAGTCATACACCTCAGTAATGGTTCCAACAGTGGACCTCGGGTTTTTGCTGGTGGTTTTCTGTTCAATGGAGATCACTGGACTTAAGCCCGATATCTTGTCCACATCCGGACGTTCCATGCCTCCCAAAAACTGACGGCTGTAGGCACTGAATGTCTCCATATACCGACGTTGTCCTTCGGCATAAATGGTGTCAAAAGCCAAGGAAGACTTTCCGCTGCCACTTAAACCTGTGATAACAACCAATTCATTTCTCGGAAAAGAAACATCTATATTTTTTAGATTATGCGCACGCGCTCCAAATACCTGAACTTCACTTTGTTCGCCCAAATCTGGGCTTCTTTTTACTGCCATGAAAACTCCTTAAGGTCCCGTGTGAGGGATTAAATGCAAAACATGCAAAATTACAGATTTTAAAGGAATTATGCGAGCCTTTCTGACTTTTGGAACAAAATGTGATATACAAGTGATTTAAAAAAATAATGTACCTTGCACAGTAAATCTAAATTTATGCGAAAATACGACGTCAGCAAACAAGAGAAACAATCGATCGACGATATTGTCCAATTTTGGAAGAAAGAGAACTTATTAGATGAGCAAAAAGCGAACGAGCTGATGGATAGTTTAGACGTGAAAAGTTTTGATTGGGGACAACTGGCTAGATATGCCTTTTGGATTGCCTTGGCATCTCTGGTCTTCGCTGTCTTTTCGTTGTTTACAGATGCATCATTCTTGGCCTTTGTGGATACACTCTACGAAGCACCTAATATCCTATTTTGCTTCTTTTTCGCTGCCGTGGCTGTATTATTCTATACGCTGGGTTTTCGGTATAAGAAACGCTATCCTTATAAAAATCTATCCACGGAAACCATGATGCTGATTGGAGTTTTCGGAACTGCGGCCTGTATCGGGTTTATGGGTAAAGTATTGGATAAAGATACGATGCACTATTCCCTGTTATTTTTACTCTCCGTGGCGATTTATGGCTTTCTTGCCGTCAAGCTCGAGAGTAAGCTGATTTGGACGTTTATGCTTTTGGCCTTGGGCGTATGGTTTGCGACCGAGACCGCCTACCATAGCAATTGGGGATTTAAGTTTTGGGGGATGAACTATCCGCTGCGTTTTACCATTTTTGGGGCACTGATAACCGCGTTGGCTGTTTGGGTTCAACCCAGGTTTGAAAGGCTACAAATCTTTCAGCCCATCAGTTATATTGTGGGATTGATCTATCTGATGGTATCCTTGTGGACCCTTTCTATTTTTGGAAATTATGCTGATTTCTATGAATGGACGACTGTACGTCAATACCATATGTTCTACTGGGGTATTTTATCCACTGCCGTGTCGGTATTCCTGGTTGTCTACGGCTTAAAAGCGAAAGATAACTTCAGCAGAGAAGTAGGCTTTGTATTTTTAGTGCTCAATATCTATACCCGCTATGTCGAGTATCTCTGGGATAATATCAATAGAGCAGTGTTCTTTTTAATTTTGGCCGTGTCCTTTTGGTTTGTCGGCCGTTGGGCAGAGAAATTATGGAACAAGCGGAAAGAAGAGATTGCCGGATAATCCTTAAAATTGAATCGTAAATCCGACTGCTCTATGTGAACTGATACTAAGCTTGGGATCTAGGCTTAAGTATTTTCGGATTCGGGTAATAAAGACATCCATGCTCCTTCCTGTGAAGAAATCTGCGTTTCCCCATACCTTTTCAAGGATTTCTTCGCGTGTGACAAGTTGACCATTGTGTTGCGACAGAAATAGGAGAAGTTGCGATTCACGTTCAGTAAGCTTATATTGTTTCGAAGCATGGCTTAATAATAACTGTTCGGGATAGAAAATATACGTACCTATGGCAATCGATTTTGGGGTACTATTTTTCTGATTTCGCTTTAATATATTCTGTATGCGAAGTAACAGTTCTTCAGGATCACAGGGTTTGGTGATATAATCATCGGCACCGATTTTTAGTCCCGTGAGCTTATCTATTTTTTGCTCCTTGGCTGTTAAAAAGATAAATGGCAACGTGGGGCATAGGGCGTTGATTTCTTTGGCAAGGCTAAAACCACTAATTTGAGGAAGCATAACATCCAGTATAACCAGATCATAATCGGCTAGCTGCTGGAAATTTTCCGTAAGATCATTGGGCTGCGCTATCCAATCTATGTTAAATGTGGATAGCTCAAGGTATTGCTTGAGCATAAAACCAAAATCTGGGTCATCTTCCACGAGTAGTATTTTGTTCATATGCTATTTTCAGTCGTTAATGTATTGATTGTCTATTCCCTATTTTTTTTTCGCTGATCATCCCTGCTGCTGATTATGATGTCTGTGATTGGATAGCAACGAGGGGCAGCTGAATTTTAAACGTAGTCCCTACATTGGGTTTGCTGGTTACAGTAAGTTGTCCGTGATAACGATCGACGATTTTTTTTACAAGGAAAAGACCTATTCCCAGGCCTTTGGTGTCGTGAATATTGTCTTTTTGGATGCGGTAAAACTTGTCGAAAATATAGGGTAGCTCGGACTCCTCCATGCCGTAACCGTTATCCTGTATATAAACCGAGAGTTGACCTTTCTGATCCTCAAAAGAGATATTAATCCAAGTTGCACCATATTTTACGGCATTGTTCATCAGGTTCTGAAATAGTGTTGTCGCATCATTTGGGCTCAGGCATAGTTTGCCGTCAGGCAAGAGACTTAATTGGAATGCAATAGCGGAGTTGGTCAGTTGAAAATCGTCGAAAATAGCTTGTAGTTCTGTGCTTTTAACAGGAGGCTGATCAATAGTTTGAAGATTTTCGTTAAGTGGATCAAGGGTTTGTTCCAAGCGATTTACTTGTCGTTCAATGACGGTTATAATGCTTTCGTCTGTTGATTTCCGAAGTGTTTTAGCAGCAATTTTCAGGGTTGCAATAGGTGTTTTGAGTTCATGTGAAATATTGTCGACGACATCGTGCAGTACAGTGATCTGTTTCTGCTGTTTTCGGAGATTCTGAATGGTTCTATAAAAAAGCCAAAGAAAAGCGGCCAGAATAAATAGGGTGCTCAGTAGAAGCGAAGTGAGTTCCCTGAACAATATCCAGTTGAGATTTGTCACCTCAAAGGAAGTCTTCCGGTGAACAAAAAAGGTGTACAAGATCTCCCTGCTTTGGATACTGTCTTTGACTTTCTGTGTTTCCGTTTTTTCTGTTATCCACTCGCTTGAAGAGAGTTCTACAGGCTGACGAAATGTCCCATTCGTTATGTAAACCGTGATTGGACCAGCCGCAATCTGTTTTTCTAGGTTCTTAAAGTAGATACCCAAAATTTCCTTTTTCAGGATAACATCCATTCCCAAGGGTTTAAATAAGCTGTCGACGTATCGTGTAAGCTTTTGGGATGTTTTATGGGCGTTTGTGCGGTATAGCTCTTTTAGTTTTTCGGCCGTTATCTCATGTTTAACCAATTTGATGTAGTAATCTCTTGCAATGTCTTTGCTCATTAAATCATCATCAAAAAGCCTATCATTTTCATGGAGCTTGCTCAGCTTATTTTTCACCGTGGTAAAAATATCGCGTTGTTTGAGCTGATAGGTGTTGTGTAATTGATAGCTCTGTATGCCGATAAGAACGGCAAAAAATAATGTAAAGAGAACGATATAACTTTTGGGCTTCAATTCCATATACAAATATAACTGCTGAGGGCTAAGATAATATACCTTAACCCAGTATTAACCCTTTATTAACCATTATTTGCCGTCACTATAGACACTTTTGAAGCATAGCATATCAGTATGAAATGGCCGCGATTGTCAAATAGAATAATGCGGATAAGCTATACTAGAATTAAAAGACTAATTATTTGTACATGAAATTGATCCTATTTTTTCTGACTTTCCCCCTGTTGCTTTCGGCGCAGACTAAACAAATCGGGGGACAAGTACAGGATGCAAACAAAATTGTGCTGGTGGGAGCGACTGTTATGCTATTGGATAGCAACTATCAAGAGATCCGTGAAGTGAAGACTGACCATTTTGGAAAATTTGTAGTTACGCTGGATCATCCGAGTGGATACTATCTACGGACAAGCTATCTGAACTTCAAGTCTCAGGAACTTTTTTTTCGCAGCGATACCATTTCACGCCCTTTTTTACTTGAGCTTCTTCCCGAAGCAAAGGTGCTTGAAGAAGCGCAGGTCGTGGGTCGAGCTCCCCGATTGATCCGTAAGTTGGATCGCTTAGAGTTCAACGTTCAAAATTCCAATCTTTCAGCACTGAATAGCTGGGATATTTTGAAGCGTACGCCATTGGTGATGGTGAATGGTGCGGATTTAATGGTCCGTGGAAACAAAAATATTGTTGTCCTCATTAATGACCGAAAAGTGATGCTCACGGGGGACGAACTGAAAACCTATCTGGAGAATACAGCAGGTAGCGACGTGCAATCGATAGAGGTTATTACCAATCCACCTGCAAAATATGAAGCTGAGGGAAGTACGATTATCAATATTAAACTTTCCAAATCCAACCTATATGGCTATAGAGGCACGGTGGTTGCATTGGCCGAAAAAAGCAGTACCTGGAAGCAACTGTTTGGACTCACCCAGTATTATAGAAATGAAAAATTCAATCTTCGTGGTACTTATAATTTCGGACGAGGGACTTACGCACGCTATGAAACGAATTATGTTTATTATCCGAATGATCAAACCTCATGGGAAGGTGTCATGGATCGATTTGATACCAATAACAGTCAGAACAGCTATGTGTTTTCGATAGACTATACACCCGATACAACCTGGACGGTTAATGCTGGACTAAATGGATATTATGGACCGAAAACCTATGGGATTTATGAAGTGCCCACCATTATATACGATAAAAATCATGTACAGGAGTCCAGTTATTTTACCTCCAATGACCATCAACGATCGACAAAAACGAATAACCTCTACCTTCAGGTAACAAAGAAGCTTAATTCCAGGTGGAGCATAAATTGGTCATCCTACTTCACTGACAATCATTCGACAAATGATCAAGACGTGCTGACGGCACTGCGATTTAAGGGGGAGGAACCCACAGATACCCGATTTATCAGTAATAATGGAAATAAAAATCGGCTTTTTTCTTCCCAGATAGATTTCACCGGAAAAATAAGGAAGCTGGGGATGGAGTTTGGTGGAAAATTTAGCGATGTGAAAACGACGAGTACCCTTGCTTTCTTTGATGATGAATCAGGAGAGCTCGAGCAAAGGCCTGATAAGAGTAGTGTGTTTGATTACAAAGAACGTAATGTGGCTTTGTATGGCTCATTGGACTATGCCTGGAAAAAATGGAGCTGGAAAGCAGGTCTAAGGGGAGAATATACCGATTTGGAAGGTATTGTATCCGAACCAGCTGATATCAATAAGCGTGATTATTTTGTGCTCTTTCCGACATTTTACATGCAATATGCCTTGACTGACGATCAGCAGTTTGGTTTTTCCTATGGGAAGCGTATCAGCCGACCTTCTTACTCTTGGCTTAATCCCGCAAAATCCTATTACAATCGTTTTTCTTATTTTCAGGGAGACCCACGTTTAAGGGCGACGATCGTTCATAACCTGAATCTGACCTGGACAAAAAACAACTGGAATATCGATCTCTTCTACCGATTTGAAAAGTGGCCCAATATGGAAATTTCCCGCCAAGATAACAACAATCACCAACTAATTTTCCAATATACCAATATCAAGAAAGGACAAGGGGCAGGGATAGACTTAGGAAAGAGTTTTCAGCTGACCGGACGCTGGGGATTGAATCTGCAGCTAGAGGGGATGTATAACCAGAATTACTTTATGGGTACTGATGACGTGTTGCACAAGAATGATGTGTATATCGGCAACGGAAACTTAAGCACCAACTATGTGCTGAATAAGGATGCCGGTTGGAACCTTGAACTGGGTAATACATTTACATCGCCCACGATACAGGGGCCATTTAATATTACAGGGTATTCAAGTACCTATGTGATGACAAATCGAAAATTCTTTAAAAAGAAATTTGAAGTAAATCTATCATTTATGGATATTTTCAAAACAGAGAAAATGACGATATCATCCAAGTACGGCGATCAAAATAATTTTTATAGGGACTATCGGGATACCAGAAAAGTAAATCTGACGCTGCGGTATCATTTTGGAAATCAGAAAGTCAAAAGCAGTAATCAACCCACTAGAACAGAAGAGCAGAATCGTTTGTAAATCAGTTAACCCTAGTAAAGTGAAATCCTTCCGATTCCCTGTATCTATTTTATTCATAATACATTGGTAAAGGAAATGGATGTAGCATTCATTAAAAACAATAATCCTCCACATCGCATGTGGAGGATTATCAGATGCTAAGAAAGTATTTTCTTAGTTTATTTTCAACGAATACGTGATATTGATACCGCCAGCGGCAAGCATATCGTGTACTGAGCAATACTTTTTAACGGCTAATTCAGCCGCTTTGGCTGCTTTTACCTCATCAATTTCACCTTTTAAGAAAAAATTAATGTGTATATCTGTAAATACTTGTGGAATTTCTTCGCGGCGTTTACCTTCCACTTCGACCTGGATATCGTCAATTTGTTGGCGTTGTTTTACCAGTATGCTATGGAGGTCAAAGACGCTGCAAGAACCCAGTGCCATTAAAACCAATTCCATTGGACGAACACCTTTTCCTTCACCGCCGATAGCTTCCGAGCCATCAATGTTGACTTTGACAGAGGATAATTCACTGCTGGCTTCGAAATGCACAGCTTGGTTGACACGGTTTAATTTGATTTTCATCTTATTTTATTTTATTCTTTTTTGCCCGTTTAGACTCCTTTTTCAATCCATACGAGGGTTTTGTTGTTCAATCTATACTAAACAAACTTAGATAAATTACCTTTTATATACAATATAATTGCGTAGTATATAAAAGTAATTTATCGATCTCTCCTCTGTCTATTGAGGAACTTATTTATAGAGGAAATATACAAAAAAGGCAGACGATTATTCGTCTGCCTTTTGTCAGTATGTAGATCACTCTTTATTTTGTGACGGTATCGGGTAGTTTGACACCGCGATATTTCGCTACATCAACCTGTGGAATCTTTGAGCCATATTTAGAATTGATGGCGCTGATAAAGATGTTCGCCATTAGGGCGTTTCCAATTGGTGTTAAGTGAATACCATCTAAAGAGAATGCATTTCCGGTAATGTATTTTGCACTCACCGCTAGTCCGTTGATACGAACACCTCCTTTTACGTTATTCAAGAATTCATGCACATCAGCTAAAGCTAGACCTTTTGAATTTGCAGCAGCTTTGATAGCAGCATTATACTCGTTGATACGTTGTACGACCGTTGCTGTTTCGCTTACATCAAGTACGTATTTGTCTTCGACGGGATTCAGCGGGTGTAAGCCGTATGGAATTTGTGCAGCATTTGGTTTTCCCAATAATCCTGTTGAGGAGAAAGGAAGGACAAAATAATCTTGATCGGTAGCTGCACGGGGGCCTGACTTGGTTGCTATGTAGATATTTGTTACCGGTGTCGGCGGATTTGTTGCATTGACAGCTGCCAATAAAGCAGTACGGGTTACCGTCGTAAAATAGGGTGTTGCTGTTACATCTGGAATTGTTGCTAGTACTCCTTTTCTATCCCCTTGAGTCAACGCCTGTACATAACCATTGAGAATCGCAGTAAACTGAGCTGTTTCTGTCAACACAGTTGTCGGATCCGGCCGATTTGTTGTTGGATTAATGTTCACCACACCGCCGTTAGTTGCCCAGCCGAGCGCATCATTATTGCCCAGCGCAAAACTAAAGAAGGTATGATTTTGCGTGGTGGAATAAGCAAAATACGTTTTCATCGCATCAGCATCGGGCAGCAAGCGCTCAAAATACATGTTTCCGGCGGACGACCCCATACCTGCTACCATAGAAAGGTCCATACGCATGCCCGGTACACCAAGGTTGTTGATCGGATCGGTATATTTTGTCAATAATTTTGGTGAAGCTGAGCGGTAGGCCAATTTATCCGTTACCTGTGCCGTTACCGGCTGGCCATTGACGAGCGCTGTAAGTGTAATATAACCAGAACCATTGGCTTGATCTTCACTGAAAAACGGCGATTTGAATTCACCACCACCGACTTGCTTTAACTGTTCGGCAATTAAATTTGGATAGGCTACCTTTTGACCTTCCAGATACAGTCCGCCATCCGCATACCCAGCAGTCAATGAATTTCCGATGGCAACATATTTTGAAAAATTGAGCGATCCTGCCGAAGGCGTATATTCGTCCAATGTAGGTTTACATGAGGAGATCGCAAAAAGTGCTAACGCCGCAGCTATATAAAGTTTGTTTTTTTTCATCTTAGTCAAATTTGGCTGTTAATTACCATTTATAGCTTACACCAATACCGGGAGCAAAAATATTTGTCACATATGTACCTGAAAGATGGCTCTCCACATTAGTTGACGGACGAGCCACAATGCGTTGGTAAGCAAAGGAACCTGTGACGTCAATTTTTGGTGATGGTTTTACCGTAAAACCTCCAGATATCAAATATCTCGTGTTATCGGGTGTCTCAGGATAGACATAGGCGCTCTGTTGTACAGGTGTCGCTATCACACCGCCACCTATACGCAATTGCAGGCAGTCAGAAGCAATGTACTCCAATCCTGCTTTAATAGATCCTGCTTTATCGTATTTTTTTGGTGAATGGGTATCTTGCAATACAGGTGTGTTTTCTTTGTAATCGAAATCTAGGGCTTTATATATGTCGTAGTTGATGAGCGTTGCATCAAGAGCCATCTTTAATTTCTCCGAAATAGGGAAGGCGATACCTGCGGCAAATGTCGAAGGAAGCGGTAGCTCAGCACTGAATTTGTTACCTGCAGGGAAATTACTAGCCACCGATTCAGGCACGTCAAAAGTTGCATCACCATTTTTAAGTTTAGTGACAACTTTAGAACGGTAACTTACCGATATTGCAAATTCGTCTTCTAGGTTATAATGGATACCAACGTTATAACCCGTACCAGTTCCGGTTCCTTTTAGGGTCGCCAATCCGGCGTGACCATCTGGGTAAAATACCGGAACAGAATTCTCGAGGTCTACGGTACCAATGTTATATACAAAACCACCCCCAACACTAAAATTTTCAGTTAGTTTGAAACTTAATGTGGGCTGAATATAGATTGCACGTAGCGAAAGACTAACCAAACTGAATTTACCTACCCAATCTTTTCCCCAGTCGACGGCTCCGCCATAAGGTGTGTAGACGCCAATACCTGCTTTCCACCAGGAGTTTTTAGGGCCGAATGCGGCAAATAATGAAAAAGGAGTTGAAATCTGATTTCTAGTATGATAAACAACTGTACTTCCAACCTCTTGAAATGCAGATTTATACATGACGGCATTACCGGCAATCGAAATGGCATTATGGTCCATTTTTGCTAAGGCGCCCGGACTATAGAAAATGGAAGATTCATCTAAAAAGTAAGCAGAGCCTGCTCCCCCCATTCCCACTGCCTTGGGACTTTGTAGATTCACTTGTGATCCTTGTGCAAACAGGAGTGACGGACTTGCACAAAGTATTGAGAATAGTAGTTTCTTCATACTAGTGTTTATTTTTGGTTAACATTCCACTTTCAAATACAATGCTAACATAATAAATGTTTGACTAAAATTAATAAATGTTGTGTAATATTTTTTTTGCTCGTACCTTTAAGTGCAAGGATACTAAAAATTAAACGATCATATTATATGGCTACAATCACTTTTAAAGGCAATCCAGTAAACACAAAAGGCAGTTTACCACAAGTTGGCGAGCAAGCTCCTGATTTTAAATTAACTGCAGGCGATCTTTCCGATAAGTCTCTTGCAGACTTTAAAGGAAAAAAAATTGTATTAAATATTTTTCCTAGTGTAGATACCGGAACTTGTGCCGCTTCCGTACGTGCATTTAATAAAGAAGCATCGCAGTTGGATAATACTGTCGTGTTATGTATATCGAAAGATCTACCTTTTGCACAAGGTCGCTTTTGTGCGGCAGAAGGTCTAAATAATGTAGTGACGTTATCAGAGTATAAAGATTCAAACTTTTCAGATGCTTATCAACTGGCTATTGCGGACGGACCGTTGGCAGGTTTGTTGAGCCGTGTTGTCATTACATTGGATGAAACTGGAAAAGTACTGTATGAAGAGCAAGTTGCAGAAATAGCTGACGAGCCAAACTATGCGGCAGCGATCGCATCTTTGAATTAAGAGTAACTTTGGAATAATCTAAAAAGCCTTTGCTTATGTTATGCAAAGGCTTTTTTAGTTAATGTATATTCGTTAACTATGACAAAGCGAACGTTTATTTTGTTTTCTCTAAAGCCTGCAAGATATCGTTGATGATATCTTGTTGATCTTCCAGACCCACAGAAAGGCGGATACTGCCCGGTTTGATGCCTAAGTTCAGGCGTTCATCTTCCGACAATTTTGAGTGTGTGGTGGAGGCTGGATGCGTTGCGATTGATCTTGAATCTCCTAAATTAGAGGTATATAAAATCATTTCCAAATGATCCACAAAGGCTTTTGCGCGCTCAAAACCACCTTTGACAACAAAGGTTACAATACCGCCACCAGCTTTCATTTGTTTCTTGGCCAGCTCATATTGTGGATGGCTTGGTAAAAATGGATATTTTACATCCTCAATTTCCGCATGATTTTCCAATGCCTCGGCCAAAGCCAATGCGTTAGAACAATGGCGGTCCATACGAATGCCCAACGTGTCTAAACTTTTTGATATGATCCAGGCATTGAAAGGCGATAATGCGGGGCCTGTATGACGGATAAAGAACATCAATTTATCGATAAGCTCTTGTTTTCCGACAACAATACCGCCCAAAACACGACCCTGTCCATCCATATATTTGGTCGCTGAATGGATAACCAGGTCAAATCCATATTGAATCGGTTTCTGAAGATAAGGTGTGGCAAAGCAGTTGTCGATCGACAGAATGATATGAGGATATTTCTCCTTGAACTTACCCAACCATTCCAAATCAACCAATTCCAGACCTGGGTTGGATGGCGATTCTAAAAAGATGATTTTCGTATTCGGCTGGATTGCTTTTTCCCATTCTTCGGGATTAGCGGCGTCTACGTAAGTTGTGGTAACACCCCAACGTGGGAAGAGTTCCGTAAATAACTGATGCGTGGAACCGAATATCGCGCGTGAAGAAACGATATGGTCTCCACTTTCGATAATGCCCGCAAAGGAGGCAAATACTGCTGCCATACCTGATGCAAAAGACAACCCTGCCTCTGCGCCTTCAAGAATACAAACTTTGTTGATGAATTCTGAAGTATTTGGATTGGCATAGCGGGAATAAATCATTGCATCCTCTTCGCCAGCAAAGACCGCCCGACCTTGTTCAGCGCTGTCGAAGATAAAACTTGATGTAAGGTATAAAGGAGTCGAATGTTCGCGAAGTGCTGAACGATCGACCTGTTCACGTATGATTTTAGATTGATCTTGTTTCATGATGGGTAAAGTTACGAGATGAAATTTTTATATTCGTATAATTAGCAATGAAATAACCCATCTTATGAAAAAAATATGGCTTTTGCCTTGTACTATATTCCTAGTGCTTTGCTTTTCCTGTTCAAAGGAAGGAGAAATGGACTTAAGGAACAAACCGAAAAAAATTGCCAATCTCGAGTATAGCCTAAGCGAGCATCTAGTAGAACCCTGTTAACTATTTTATCCCCTAATTAAAGGATCGATGATTTTTGAACCACGAGGGAAAGAATCTGATTTTTCAGGAAAGTAGAATAAAAAAAGGATATTTTAGGTGCGATATAGCTGATCAATTGACTGAATGATTGCTTTTTCTTTAGCATTAGAAAATAAATAGGAGCTGAAAAACGGTTATAGCTTTACAGGATAAGCTAAATTCTTGCTAGAAAATAGCAGCATGGATAAATTGGAATACTTATTTTAATCAATCGATTGATTTGATCAAAAAATACGATTTGACCCCGGGATACATCCTATTGGAGCTGAGCATCGGTCGGTTTTGTACGCAAATGTTACATACAGCATTTTGCAAAACTTCTTATCTTAGGGCTTTACAACCTAATTTTCTAGCACATAAATATAGACTATGTTGACAATCTTGTTATCCTCCATTTTACTTTCCAGCGGGCCTGTAGCCAAATCAGATACTTTAAAAGCTTACGGGGCTCTGCCAACCGAGCGTCAATTAAAGTGGCAAGAGATGGAAACGTATTGTTTGATTCATTATACACCGACAACTTTCCAAAATAAGGAGTGGGGTTATGGTGATGCACAGCCCTCGTTGTTTAATCCTTCGGCTTTTGATGCAAATCAAATTGCTAAGGCAGCTGCAGCAGGTGGTTTCAGGGGCTTAATTAGTGTGGCAAAGCACCATGATGGATTCTGTTTGTGGCCAACCAAGACAACATCCTATAGTATCGCTTCTTCACCCTGGGAAAATGGAAAAGGTGATATGGTCAAAGATTTTATGCAAGCGACCCATCGAAATGGGATGAAATTTGGTGTATATCTTTCTGCTTGGGATCGTCACGATGAACGTTATGGTACTCCGGCCTATGCTGAAGCCTACAGACAGCAGCTGACTGAATTGATGAGCAATTATGGCCCTTTGTTTACATCCTGGCATGACGGAGCAAATGGAGGTGATGGCTTTTATGGTGGCCATGAAGGGAAGCGTATTATTGATCGAACAACTTACTATGAGTGGCATGAAAAAACCTGGCCTATCGTGCGTAAATTACAGCCTGAAGCGGTTATTTTCTCAGATATCGGTCCGGATATGCGTTGGGTGGGTAATGAAAAAGGATTTGCTGCCGAAACATCATGGGCAACATTTACGCCGATTGGCTTAAATGGAAAAGTCGCTGTACCTGGAGCAACAGAATCACATAATGCCGAAACAGGCGACCGTAATGGTAAATATTGGATACCTGCTGAATGCGACGTGCCACAACGTCCGGGATGGTTTTATCATGAAGAACAAGATAGTCGTGTAAAAACACCAAATCAGCTTTTTGAGATCTATTTAAAATCAGTTGGAAGAGGAGCATGCATGAATCTTGGCTTAGCACCGATGCCTTCTGGTACATTACATGAGAATGATGTGAAGTCGTTGCAGGCTTTTGGAAAAAAAGTGAAGGAAACTTTCCGTACAAATCTGGCTAAGGGAGCAACCACCACGGCATCCAATGTCCGTAATGGTGATTCAAAATCCTATGGGACTTCATTTATTACCGATAATGATCGCTATAGCTATTGGGCAACAGACGATTCCAAAACATCGGCAACATTGGAAATAAAATTAAAATCCCCAGCGAAGTTCGATCTTATTCAGTTGAGAGAGAATATTAAGTTGGGACAACGTATCGATAGTGTTTCGATTGAACGTTGGGAAAATAACAGCTGGAAGCCTTTGGCCAAAGCAACAAGTATCGGCGCAAACCGACTCATCAAACTCGAGCAACCTCAAACTGCAAGTAAACTACGTCTTCATGTTTATGCTCCTGTAGCGATTACGCTCAGTGATTTTGGATTGTTCAAGGAGTATAACGAGCCCTTTGCATTTAATACCAAAGAGGTGAAAAAGCTGACTGGATTTAAGATTTCGACAGGTAGATCCAATAATAATGCTTATATATCTGACGGAAAACCAAGTACTTTTGCGACTGTTGCCGATCAAGGTGTAATCGTTGTTGCTACAGACAAACCTGTTTCTGGTATCGGCTTCCTTCCTCGTCAGGATGGAAAGAACATAGGGACACCAACACATTATAAAATATCAACCAGTACCGACGGGAAAACATGGACCCTTGTTAAAGAGGGCGAGTTTTCCAATATTAAGGCAAATCCAATTTTGCAACAGGTGTTTTTTGATACGAACAGCGCAACCAAGTTTATCAAATTTGAGCCAAAACAATTTATCGACGGTAATGAATTAGCCATAGCGGAACTTGAATTGTATGGCAAATAAATTTTTAATGTTTATCGTGGTATGTATTTGTCATACCACGACTCTTTTTGCTCAGCAAAATCCACTCGTACTTTGGTATAATAAGCCCGCTAAAGTTTGGGAAGAAACTCTGCCATTGGGAAATGGACTTATCGGCATGATGCCAGATGGAAATCCTAGTCAGGAAAAGATCGTACTCAACGAGATCAGTATGTGGTCGGGCAGTCCAGAAGATCCCAATAATTATGAAGCCTACAAAAATGTTGAAGCTATTCAGGCACTGCTTAAAGCTGGTAAAAATGATGAAGCTGAAAAACTGGTCAATGAAACTTTTGTGACCAAAGGCAAGGGGTCTGGTTTTGGTAATGGTGCAAAGGTTCCCTATGGCTGTTATCAGCTATTCGGCGACCTTTTGCTGGATTATAAATTGCCCGCTGGAACGATCCAAGATTACAAGCGTTCCTTGGACTTAGCGACTGCCTCGGCACAAACTTCATTCAAGATCAACGGCCAACAGGTCCAACGCCGTTATTATACTTCTTTTGACAATAATGTAGGTGTTATCCAATTGAGTCAACATAAAGATGAGGTACAGCAGTTAGGCATATCATTTCAGCGCCAGGAAAATATTGACCGTTATACCTTGTTGGACGATGGGATTCTGATCGAGGGGTCTTTGCCTGATGGAAAGGGAGGTAAAAATCTGAAATTCGTTGGATTAATTCAGGTTAAAGGTAAAAATCTGCAGATCAGCAAAAAGGATAAAACCTTAGAGCTGTCTGCAAAAGGCGGTCTCACGGTCTATTTCTCAGCAATCGGGGCAGGTACCTATCCTAATTTATTCTGTGCGCATCCGCCTTTTCAGATCGATGGAAACTTTGGCGGTGCAGCCGGGATTGCCGAGATGTTGATACAGAGCCACAATGGTTATATCCATCTATTACCTGCTCTACCCAAAGCTTGGTCAAAGGGTGAAGTTAAGGGACTTAAAACCCGTGGAAACTATACCGTAGACATCAAATGGGAAAATGGAAAGGTTTCCGCCTTGCAGATTAAAGGTAAAAAAGGAAAGCTTCGTCTATTTGAAAACGGAAACTATAAAGATTATGAAGTTCGTTAACTATTTTTGTTTGGTGTCTGTGCTGGCCTTGGGGACGACAGCCTGTACCCAAAAGTCCGAATCGGCGAAGACAGCCGCCTTGTTGAATAGCTTTAGCTATAAAATAACCGGAAAAACTACCGCCGGGGACGGGACTCAGGTGAGCCTCGTCGATCACGACAATAAACTGCAGCAATTTGTAAAAACACAGGTTGCTAATGGGCAATTTGTTTTGGAAGGCGAACTAGCCATGGCCGGATTCTATGATATTCAGATAAAGGGTATGGAGGCCTATACATTATTTGTCGAAGGCGGGAGCGACTATGATTTGAGTGAAAATCAGGGCAAGTTTACCTTGACAACCTCTTCGCAGAATGCCAAGGATTTCATACAGTTCAATGCGAACTATAAACAGCGTGAAGAGGAGGAAAAAAATAAAACGGCAAATAAAAGCCAACGGGTAAGGCAGTTGGAGAGTCAGTTGCCTTCGATGGCTGCAAGAAATGATGGTTCCTATGAGAAAACAGTGGATGAAATACAGCGCTTAAGTGGTAATGCCGCATTTAATCCACGCACACTATACGCCGATTTTATTCTCGATAGTACCCACCGATCATCTTTGGTATTGCCTTATTTTTTTAAATACATATCCCTAGATCAGACGAATTATAAAAAGTTCGATGCAGCATTGCAGGGTTTTAATACGGATCTGCAGAAGCATCCTTATTTTAAGTTTGCCCGTGAAAAGGTCGATCGGGTGAAAGACTTCTATGAAAATATGCCTGTATTTCCTGCTATTAGCCCGATGAATGTAGAACGGGATAGTTTGAATTTGAAAGATTTTTCAAAAGCTAAAATGCTGATTGCCGCGTTTTGGAGAACTTCCAATACAAATAGTAAGGCGGATATAGAGATGTTACGGAAAAAAGAATCTCAGTTGAACGCTATGGGGGTAAGGGTTATCTATTTTTCGCTGGATAAGGATCTGGATAAATGGAGTAAATCAAGCAAGGACCTGGCCTTAGGTAAGCAGAGTTACTTTTTGAATTATAACGACCAGGCAGCGATGGAAAATGACTTTGGTATAGATCGTACACCAAGTTATCTCTGGATAAACCCACAGACCCTAAAAATTTTATCCTTAAGTGGTGAAGATCCAGCGATGCCACAGTTTTTAGGGAAAGTGAAGGAATTTGTTGCTAAAAATTAACGTTTATTGTCTTAAAAAACCTTACATTTGAATCAACTGTTTAATATTTGTTATTTCAATACGTAATGAAAGTTGTTCAATTTACAGTTCCGGTGGTTTACCAAGGATCTATTTGTGTGCAGGAAGACATTCTGCCTTCATTCTATAGCAACTACCACCGACACAAGGAAATCCAGCTGACCTATATTTTGAAGGGGCGGGGAACCTTTATGATTGGCAACTTTACACACAATTTTGAAGAGGACGAGATCTATATCGTTGATGCGGATGAACCGCATATGTTCAAAACAGGGGAGGATATAAAGGATGGCATTCATGCCATCCATATTTTTTTCGACTACGAGCATTTTAAACCTTTTCTGGATTTCCCTGAATTTGATGATGTTAAATATTTTCTGGAACACATCTACGTCAGTAAAAAATTGGATGCGGAGCACTCCGTTGCGTTGAAAGAGAAGTTTGTACAGATTAACGTGAGTGCGGGCATAGATCGCCTCCTCTCGTTTGTGAAGCTGATTAATTTTTTAAGTAAAAAAGTAGATCAATGGACTTCGCTGTATACAGGTATTCCACAAAAGAAGTTCTCCGATGCCGAAGGATTGCGAATCAATGAAATATTCCAATATACTTTCCAGCATTTTGGAGACAAGATTTCTTTAGAAGATATAGCAGCGGTGGCACACATGACCCCACACGCGTTTTGCAAGTATTTTAAGAAGCATACACGTAAAACCTATGTGACCTTCCTCAATGAAATCCGGATTGAACGCGCCTGTAAAATGTTGATTGACGAATCTTCAGAAAGTGTTTCTAATATCGCTTTTAAAACAGGGTTTAACAATGTTGTCAATTTCAATCGGGTGTTCAAAAAAATAACCAAGCTTTCGCCGAGTGAATATGTACAGGAACATCGTATGCGTGACTAAGCTGTTTGACGCATGTTACGATGCGGGAACCTTATCCCATTGATTTTTGGTAGGCGCCCTGCGGAGATCTGAAGAAGGGTTTTATTGACAATATCGGAGAAAGACTCGTCACTGTTAATTTTAAGAGCAATGACATCGCGATGCGCGAAATTGGACATTCCTTTGCCCAGCTTTCCGATGAGTATTGGACTGGTAATCCATATGCTATTGAGTCTGTAAACCGCTCGCAATCGGCAGATGTAAAGCAGGTCCACTGGAAATGCTGGCTTGGAAAAGACGGAGTTGGTATTTGGACAAAATTGATAAGCCAAAGAATATTCAGGTTAAAATAGACAAGAAGAAAAACACAGTACAGTTGACGGTAAAAGATAAAGTCGATGCGCATTATAACTATATCTGGTTGAATGAAGATGGTAATCCGATTAGGAATGGGACGAATTTAATGGCGAGTATGTACGTCTAAGAGGGCTGAATAATGTGCTCAAAATGAAATTAACAATCTCTACTGGAAAGATATACGTTCAAAAAATAGATAAAGAGACCACTTGTAAAAGCGAGAAAACGATTGTAATTTTTTAGTTACGCTATTGGAGTGAAATGATTTATAAGTTAATTTTAATCTGCCGGTTAATTAACTTATAAATCATTTATATTTATGAAAAGAAAATCCAAGTCAACTTGGGGAATTCTTTCATGTGTATTCATCCTGGTTTTAGCCGCAATGCCTTCGTGCAAAAAGCATGCAAAACTTCCCGATGAAAACGATGAAACAATTCATGCGGTAAAATTCAAAGTCAAGGATTTTGAAGCGATTGTTACTCCCCTAAAAAAACAATCAATCAAAGCAAAACGGGCTGCGCTAAGCGGAGCTGCTTCCGAAAACGAATTGCTGTACCACTGGACGTTTGATAGTAGCAACACTGTTCCTGAAGTCGCACTCGATGCCGCCGTTTCGATCGATTACAACAATGAAAAGACAGACTATGATTTCTTGGCTGGTTGGCCTGCAACGGGAAAAGCCGTTAGTTTTAAAGGGAGTAAAGAGATACTAGTCAAGATTCCTACTACAAGTATTCACTCGCTGGGTACTTGGACCTTTGATTGCAATAGTTCGAGTACAGGACCAAGGGCGCTGCTTTTGAGTTATTCGCTTGATAAGGGGAATAGTTTTTCCGCACTTTCAGACACAGTCAAGTATCCTTCTAATCTGTCTCTTTCATCTAAAGTTTCTGTAAGTGCTTCTTTGGCTGACATATCGCTTGGCAACAGTAAAGAGCTTTGGTTGAAAATCTCATTATTTGCGGGTAGCAGGGATGGAGGAGCGGGTTACAGTCCAACGACAGGTACCTTTAAGATGGACAACTTGATGATTTACGGACAAGTCAACCCGGCCGTTTTACCAAGCAAGTTTTACTATCATGTGTTCGATGCAAAATCGAAGGCCATGATCAAATCGGGCGTGCTTACTTCGCAGGAAACATTCGCTGTTGAATTGCCGATTGGAACTTATTACCTCAGTCTAATAGCTAAAAATTCAACATTACCGCTGATTATGGCAGAGGCTGTGGATTTTGAACATTTTTATGCTACGAATGCTTTTTCTGAACAATCTGCGGAGTTGTTTGCCGCTCGGGATACCTTTGAGGTTAAGGGGGCGTTAGAGCGGGTACTGACGTTAAACCGGATCTACAGCGAGGTCAAGTTGACTTTTACAGACAGCGAAGATCTGAGCGCAATTGATAGTATTCAGGTAGAGCAACTTCATCCTGTATTTCATTATTATCCTTTTATGATGCGGAGTAGCGATCAGTTCGATAAAAGTTTGTTGACGGTTGTCCCACATTTTACGGTGGCTAATCAAAGTTTTTCGTTCAACCAATTTATGGGCTATTATCTCGGTAATACCGCTATTAAATATCAGTTCCGTGTTTTCAGGGAAGGCAAATTGTTGCGGACATTTGAACTCGGGAGTGAAATCCGAAACAATGTCCAAATACAGTTTAAGGGCAAATTGCTGGAATCTGCCAACGGAAATCTGGGTTTTCAGGTCGTGAAGAACGAGCACTGGGACGATCATATTGTGATAGAATACTAGCACAGTTATTGTACTTAGCATCTAGCCGCCCTACATCTATTAAAACAAAAAGGTGTCCAGCAATGGACACCTTTTCTGTGATAGCGGATTGGCTATATCAATTTTTTTAGCAAGGTATTCCAACCAGCCAAGTCATTCAATATTTTTTCAAGATCGGCAATGGCAACACGTTCCTGTGCCATCGTATCACGGTGACGGATAGTTACGGTGTTGTCTTCCAATGAATCGTAATCGATTGTGATACAGATTGGTGTTCCGATTGCATCTTGACGACGGTAACGTTTTCCAATGGCATCTTTTTCGTCATATTGAACATTGTAATCCAATTTTAACGTATTTAGGATCTCACGTGCTTTTTCTGGTAAACCATCTTTTTTGGTCAATGGTAAAATTGCAGCTTTTACCGGTGCCAATGCTGGTGGAAATTTCAATACAACACGAGAATCTTGTTTTTCTGCTGTAGAAAGATCTTCTGTTACCAAAGAGTTACATAATACAGTTAAGAAAAGGCGATCCAATCCAATTGAAGTTTCAATTACATATGGAATGTAGTTTTGATTGATTTCAGGATCAAAATATTGCATTTTCTTTTTAGAAAATTCCTGATGTTGTTTCAAGTCAAAATCTGTACGCGAGTGGATACCTTCAACTTCTTTGAATCCGAATGGGAAGTTGAATTCAATATCAACTGCAGCATTTGCGTAATGCGCTAATTTATCGTGGTCGTGGTAACGGTAGTTTGATGGATCGAAGCCCAATGCCAAATGCCATTTCAAGCGTGTCTCTTTCCATTTGTTATACCATTCCAATTCAGTACCCGGGCGGCAGAAAAATTGCATTTCCATTTGCTCGAATTCACGCATACGCATGATAAACTGACGTGCAATTACTTCGTTACGGAAAGCCTTACCAATTTGGGCGATACCGAAAGGAATTTTCATACGTCCTGTCTTTTGAACGTTCAGGAAGTTGACGAAAATACCTTGTGCAGTTTCAGGGCGAAGATAAACTTGATCTTCTCCATCGGCCATAGCACCCATTTGGGTTGCAAACATCAAATTAAATTGACGTACTTCAGTCCAGTTTTTGGTGCCTGAAACCGGACATACGATATTATGTTCTTCAATGATGGTTTTCAGTCCAGCTAAATCGTCTGCATTCAATGCGGTATTCAAAGCGTCTAATAGGGCAGCAGCTTCAGCTGTCTTGCCATCTGCCTCATAACGTGCAATCTTATCTTCGATCAATTGATCGGCACGGTAACGTTTTTTTGAATCCTTATTGTCGATCATTGGGTCGTTAAAGCCATCAACGTGACCAGAAGCTTTCCATGTTGTTGGGTGCATGAAAATTGCGGCATCAATACCAACAATGTTTTCGTGCAATTGCACCATGGATTTCCACCAATAAGTCTTTAGGTTGTTTTTTAATTCCGAACCCAATTGACCATAATCGTAGACGGCACTTAATCCGTCATATATTTCGCTCGATTGAAATACAAAACCGTATTCCTTCGCGTGTGATACTACACTTTTGAAAAAGTCGTCTGTCTGTTTGCTCATAAGTGGCAAATATAGATATTAGTTTTAGATTTTAGATATAAGATTCTTGATAAGAGGTATTCTTTAAATGCCTAAATCACGGATCTGCTGGGACGCATTTTTGTTATCTACTTTTTTGATGATATGCTGGATAATGCCATCTGCATCAATCACAAAGGTTGTGCGTGCTGTACCCATATATTTTTTACCATACATGTTTTTCTCTACCCATACCCCATAAGCCTCCACGAGACTTTTGTCTTCATCGACAAGGAGCTGGAAAGGTAATTCGTGTTTAGTGATAAATTTTTTATGTGATGCTTCGTCATCCACACTTACGCCGATGATTTCATAACCTTCCTTTTTCAGGGACTGATAATTGTCTCTGAAATTGCAGGCCTCCGTGGTGCAGCCTGGTGTATTGTCTTTTGGATAAAAATATAAAATAACTTTTTTCCCTTTGAAATCCGAAAGATGTACCGTTTCACCATTTTGATTTTTTGCACTAAAATCCGGTGCTTGTTGTCCTATTTCTAGTGTTGCCATATGTATTTCGATTTAGTCGATTAAGATACGAAATTATAACAATAAATCTATCCGATGGTATGCTTAAGCATTTTGGTTAACGTGCCTGCTGCTACTCGTGAAGTCGACAACTTGGTTCTCGCCAAGTAATTTGATAAAAGATCTGTCGGCTGGTACAGTGAGGATAATTTTTAGAAAATCAATTGTTCTATCGACACATAAATTACTATTTTTAAAAAAACATGGAAATGGAACTATCATCTTTTGAAAAACAGATCAATAGTACGATTTTACAGCGAGGTAAAGTCTACTACCAAAAAGGACATGTTGAATCTCTTGAAGAAACAGAAGATGGTGTCTGGAGTGCTGCGGTAACCGGCTCGGACGATTATTTTGTAGAGATTGGAATAAGCAAAAAGGGATTTGTAAATAATTATGAATGTGACTGTCCTTTCGATAGCGATTTGTGCAAACATGTGGTTGCTGTCTTGTATGCTATACGGGATGAAAAAACGATTGCTCTTGAGGCTGCGCCGAAAAATGCGAAGAAGAAAACAAAACTATCCTTTCAAAAATTACTGGACAATATCAGTACCGACGAACTGAAGGCATTTATTGTCCAGTACAGCAAAAAGAACAAGAGCTTTAAATCTGATTTTGAACTATTCTTTGCAGAAAAAGATGAAAACTTTGACATAGAAAAACAAATAAAGGATCAGATTAGAAAAGCGATCAAGACCTACAGCAAACACGAATTTATCGATTATGGTTCAAGCGGTAAGCTGGCTCGGGAATTAGAAAAAATTCTGATGCAAGGCCAATATTATCTGTCCCAAAAAAACTTCCTATACGGCAGTCTGTTATGCATGATATATATACAGGAAGTTATGCCCGTGATTACTTACGCTGACGATAGCAATGGATATTTAGGAGATGCTATCGATAGTGGTATATCCTTATTGACAGATATTGCGGTCCAGTCCCCCGTCGATTTGAAACAAAAGATTGCCACGTATTTAAATAAAGAGCTGCAACAGGATCTGTACTTTGACTACGGCAACTTCGGATATGACATGACGGATCTTTATGCGCAGCTATGTCTGGATTTAAGTAAAATCGACGATTTTATGAACTTTGCCGATGCGGCTATTTATAAGGCTCGTTTAGACCATTATGATTACCGAAGTAGCTTCTTTATACAAATTAAAGCCTCCATCCTTCAAAATGGAAACAGGATCGAAGAGGCACAGCAACTGATGGAACAACAAATCCATTTGCCAAAAGTGAGGAAGATTCAGGTCGAAAAAGCCATTGAAAATGGACGCTTCGAAGAGGCCAAGGAATTGCTGGCAGAAGGCATACGACTAGCGGAAGAAGCCCAGCATCCCGGTATAATAAGGGACTGGGAAGAAATCCTATTGCATATTGCCGTATTGGAAAATGACATTCAAATGGTGCGCTTTTTTACAGAAAAATTCGCTATTGGGTACTCTTTTAACAGCCATTACTACAACCAGTGGAAAAACACATATACTCCAAAAGAATGGAAAAGCATCATTAATAACAAAATCAACTCGATTCGTGCAAAAGCAACTGGAGAAAAAAGTTCCTATTGGAAAAATCAGGACTACTGGCTTTTAAACGAAATAGGTCCTATCTATATTGAAGAGAATATGTTCGACAAATTACTCGCAATTGTGCAACGACAGACCGATTTGGAAACCATACTAAACTATCATGATCATTTATATAAATTGTATCCTTCGCAGCTCATGAATTTGTATTCCCCGCTACTGGATCAACAAGCCGAGTCTGCAAATAAACGTAGCGCTTACCAAAGATTTATGGACATCGTATTCGCTATATTTAAAGATATACCTTCTGGCAGGGAAACACTTTTGGCCCAAATGCTTCACTGGAAAATGATCTACAGGCACCGTCCTGCGATGATGGAAGAATTAACGAACATAATGGACAAAATCAACGTTCAAGGCCGGTAGATGAATACATTGTCATCTAGGCCCCGATATCTGCGTTTTGGTTAACTTGCTTGATTAAACTCATGAGTTTGACAACATTGTTTTCGTCAAATAATCCGATAACTCCACTGTCATCTAGCTCCGTAAAAGGAGGTTCCATGAGATCGGCGGTTTCTAGATAACCGTTGGTTACGAAATAACGTATTACAGTGTCCATAAACTTGATCTGCTTGGCCGAAAGGTTAGCTTCGCCAATAAAATTTGTGAAATGAGCCTGTATAGCCTCTTGATCCAAGCCGATAATGGACCGAATAAAAGTTCCTAGCGGCTGATCACCAAATTCTTTTATAAACTCTTCCTTGGACCCCAGTGCCTCCGCTACCAAGTATTGTTCTAACTGCTGTAATTCGAAAGCATTGATCGGTTGATTTTTATGCAATTTGTCGATCACAAGATGATGCTTATTCTTTTTGATAAAGGCGGTTACTCGATCTTTATAACTTTGTAGATTTTTAAAATTTGCGATAATATCATACCCGATAATTTCTTCCTTTAAAAGATTATCATCAAGCTTTGTATAAATAGGTTTAATATTATTTTCCTCTTTGAGCAAGTGTATTAGATCTCGAATTTCCTTTCGTAGATTTTCAACTTTTGATAATGATATTTCTTGCCAAAAATCTATGGAGGCCATCTCTCTTATGAAGACTTCTTTAGCCGCCACAGCAGGTACATTTCGCTTTTTTAACAGTCTCTTTCCTATATCCATAAAGTTCTGGATAAGGACGGTCTGCCGCGGAGATTTATTGATCATTGCTGCTTGCAGTTTGTAGCTATTTAGATCGAAACGTTTAGCCATTTCATCTCTGTCTTCTGTGTAAGGGATGAGATGAGATAGCTCGGTTTCAATAGCAATGATGTCAGATTTATTGAGGTTTTCCCACTTGCTTCGATCCGCAAATTGATGCACTACAGCGAGATGCTTTCTGACCTCATAGCGAGCTGTATCCAACTGGGCTACTTTGGCATGTAATCCATCGATGTATTCCTTTGCTAAAGCTAAATCAAGGCTATTAGCTTCGGCATTCTCCTGAATAAGGTTAGCAACATGTAATTGTTCCAGAAACAACAGTTGACTTAAAGGTCTTTGGGTATTCGTTTGATAACCGTCTGGATTCTCCTGAAAGAACTCAAGGTTTCGGCAGTAGTCAAATAGTAGGAAGAATTTTTTATCCTCATGGGGTCCAAATAAATCACGACGTAAACGAGTACCCCTTCCTACCATTTGCCAAAACTTGGCGTATGATTTTACCGGTTTAAAAAATATGAGATTCAGTACGCTAGGTGCATCGACTCCTGTATCCATCATATCGACCGAAATAGCAATCTGAGGTTCTAGTTCTTCTTTGTCATAACAGAACTTTTCCAGTAAATCTTGCGCCTTGTCATTGTAATTGTCAATAACCCGACAAAAGTTGCCACTATATTCGGGATAGTTTTTGTTAAATCGATCTTCGATAAAAACAGCATGGCGGTGGTTTCTGGCAAAAATAATCGTTTTTCCCACCTTATCACCAGAAGCTACTTTTAACCCATTATTCATTAGGTGATCCAAAACAAGATCTACTGTAGGTTCGTTAAATAAGAAAGAATTAATCTGAGACGCTCCAACTTCAAATTCCTGGAGGGCTTCATCAGATACCTCTGTCAATCCCAGCTTTTCCTCTAATTCGGCCTTATCCTCATCGCTTAAATCTTTGTACTTCACGCCATCCCGTACCATCTGTACAGGGACAGCATACGAGCGTGGCGGTACTAAAAAGCCGTCGTTTACTGCAGTATCTAATTCGTAGGCAAAAGTTGGTATATCATCCTCTAATTGAAAAAATGAATACGTATTTTTATCAAGATCTTTTTTTGGTGTGGCCGTTAACCCAATCAATAAACCATCAAAGTAATCGAAGATAGATTGGTACTTTTGATAAATGGAGCGGTGTGCTTCATCGATGAAAATAGCGTCAAAGTGACCTACACCATAATCGCGACTTTCGCCTTCCATTTGGTTGTTGATAAGGTTCATCATGGTTGGATAAGTCGAAAAAACAATCCTGGTATGACCTGTTTCTTTTTCTTTGGTCAAATCTACTGCTGACAAGTGAGGTAAATGCTCCTTAAATGCATTTTTAGCCTGTGTAACCAACGCATTTCTATCCGCCAGGAAAAGTATACGTTTGGCCCAATTGGATTTAGTAAGCATATCCACAATGGCAGCAGCAGTACGTGTTTTACCAGAACCTGTTGCCATCACCAATAAAGCCCGACGATTTGTCCCTCTTAGTTTATCGTTTTTCATCGTTACAAAATGCTCCGAAAGCCGCTGTATCGCCTCTAACTGGTAATATCTCCCTGCGATGGCAGCATTTACTTCAAATTTCCGGATGTCCTTTCGCGATTCCCGTCTTTTGATCAATGTCTGTAACTCCGATTTGCTGTAGAAACCGTAAATCTGGCGCGGTGGATAGAACTGGTCATCCCATAGATAAGTCTCGTACCCATTGGAGTAAAAAATAATAGGGCGTTGACCGGTGCTTTTTTCTAGACAATCCGCATAAAGTGTGGCCTGATGTTGGCCCTTATGCACATCATGCAATGTGCTTTTAGCTTCAACAATTGCTAATGGTTTGGCATCATCGTTCCAAAGCACATAGTCAATGTATCCTTTGCCCGAAGGATTCGTTGATAAAGGCATTCCACTTACCTCAAACTCCAGATCGCGGGGTTTTTGTAGGTTGTCCCATCCAGCTTCTCTCAGATAAAGATCGATGAGCAATCGACGTGTCTCCAGCTCAGTTATGAGCACGGGCGGTGCGGGTAAAGCGGCGATAACTTGTTCTCGTTCTTCCTTTCTGTTGGCGAGTAGTGATTGTACCTCTTCCAACTGTTTGCGCAACACTTCATTCTGCAGTAAAGCCTTTTGTTTTTCTTTGTAGTCTTCAACTGCAAGCTTTTGTGCCTCTTGATAAGATTGATTTAGTTCTTTAACTTTTTTTGCGTTGATATCATCGACCAGACCACGAGGGATTAGATTCTCATCGAATTGTGCTTCTCCCGGAAATCTTTTGGCGTATAATTTTGCTATCCAATGTAAAAAGTTGTACATGCATTTGAGTGCATGTAAGGCCTCTGTATCTTTAATTGTTTTTACGGTATTCCCTTTTCCTGCGTGCGAAGCAATATTGCCTAATAAACGAACAGTATTCAATTCTTCACGCACAGAGGACCTTATGTTTTCACGGAATGAGTCCGTATGCAGCAGACTATTGATCGATTTGTCAAATGGCATTTCAAAATCCGAGTCATTTTCGTAAAGCCAAAAAAGCGACATCTCTAGGGTAGAGCGGCATAGCATCGCCGCAAAACGTGGTGCTGTAAAAGTATGCTGTTCTGCCTGCGTGATTTCTTGGTAAATAAGAGGAAACTCTTCTGCTAAAAAGTCAAAATTTGATGCCATCAACGAGATACTTGGTTCTTCTTTAAAGATAAATAAAATATATTTAGGAGTAAAGAGGAAGTTATAATCGAGGTAGCTGCTTGTGAATATCAGACAACATCAATTCAAATTCTGGTTGACCATTGTAATAAAGGGCCTCAGAACTATGATAAAGTTGAGCCAACTTAGCTCTAATCTCCATATCTTCTAACAGAAAAGCTTGATTTTTTGCTAGCGGGATTTCGTAATCTGCTTTTGGGAATCTGTGTTCTTTATGGCTATAATACTCTTTGGTGCCAATGAATTCGTTTACTTCTTTTTGTTGTAATAGGTGAAATATGTCATAGTACTGGCGCATAAAATTGATCTGATCGTTGCCGGATTCGATCATATTTCGATATTTAGTTGCTATGGTTTGAAGCTTCTCTATAAAGGTATACCCCATATGATAGCAGGGGACATTTAACGCCTTATTATTGAGAATTGGTACCTTTAAATCTTGAGCTTTTTCCAAAGCCCAAGAAGATACATCTATTGGCATATTGGGATTTATAGTGTCAAATCCCACTTCTAGCAATATTCCTTCTTTGATACCTGGTACTGATTGAAAGTGCGATGGATATATTAGTCTTATGCCACCACTACGGTAGTATTTTTCATCGTCAAAATTAGTATCTCTGACTACTTCTGCTATTCCATCTATATCGATAGTTTGCGCTAATGAATCAAAAAATGCTAGCCTTTTTTTACTATTGTTAATATTGGTATTTTTAGGGTTTTCATTTATATTTAACTCCTTTGGTGGTTGAATATGAATGTCTATGTCTTCAGAAAATCGGTGTATAATTTTATAGGCCTTCGATAAAGATGTCCCTCCTTTGAGCTCAAATTGTAGCCCCAGTTTTTGCAGACCATATAGACTCTGCATGATCCAGTAATCTTTTTCAACTAAATATGGATCAATACTTTTTTCTTCTGCAATAATGGATAGCAGATCTTTAAAATCTGAATGATGGTGTAAATAGTTAACCTCCATATATCTTTAGACAGCTTCTTGTATTAGCTTTTTGGTAGCTATTGTACCGTATTTATTCGCATTACGATTCAATTCTTTAGCATTGAAGTTTTTAAGCTTAGTACGTAGAGCGGAAGTTATAGCCTGTTTGTCTTCCGCTAATGTATCTAAATTATTAAGTAAGTCAACAACCACATACTCTTGAGTTAGTTTCTTAGGGAATTTGGGTTTTCGCCTAAATTGGTAAACTCTGTTACCCAATTTTATGTCCTCATGTCTTTTGTGATTGTATATACGTTTTGTATTATACAACTGCGTGCTACCAAGCCCTAACGCATTGTAGTAGTTGGGCGAAGTTATTAGATAATCGTCACCTTTAAGAAATACTTTTATCAGTTGCTCTTCATCTGGTGGAGCTATACCGAAAGCAGTCATTTTGGGAGCATAGTAAAGCCCCTGAGCCAGCTTTTGTAGTGAGCCATCAGCAATAGATTCAGCAAGATGTCTATCGACAGCTGTTGAAAACTTAGCCAGTTCCTCCCGCCTATAAACTTTGCCTACCCGTAGTTTTTTCTTAAAATTATCTAATGATGACATATTACAAATGTATGAAATATTATTAAAAATTCATGCAAAGTATTTCATGAATTTTGTTACCTCTATTAGATAGTGTTTGTAAATCGAGGATTTAATTTCATTCAGTTCTTTTAGATAATTCTTTTCCAAAGATTGAAATTCTCCGATAGTCAATTAACCAATCTTTATCTGAAAAATTATCCCAATCACGAATGTGTATAGCTTCCAAATTAAGATAATCGCCTCCTTTCTTTAACTGTGCTTCATCTTCTCTAAATAGTTGTTCTAATTTTTTAACGGTGAATTTATAGGTTTCTATTTGAGCCAGTAGCTTGTCTAAGTAATCTTTGTAGTTTTTTTCCATTTCTTAGGCTTTAAATAATTGTTTGCTAGAGATTATTTCGCTACGCTCGCAATGACGTGTTTTGTACCGTCATTGCGAGGAGGAACGACTCAATTAGCTAAGAGAACAACTCACCCTTGAATGCTTTCTGCAATAAGGATTGAAATAATTCCTCGGATTTCTCTGTATTGATCTGTGCTTTCAGCTGGTTGATAAGCTCTATTTTTCTAGCGAAGGATTGTTGGAGATGGAGTGGTGGTAACAATAAAGGAATATTTCTTACCGCATCTTTAGTGATAGTTTTTGTCACTGCTCCAAATATTCGTTTATTTATTTCACTTTCACCATATTTAGACTTTAGCTGCGAATACAAAAATGTTTTATCAACAGTGCTATTTAACCGGATGAGAAAGCAATTCATTCCTAATGTTACTGGTCTATTTAAATTAGGCATCATGTATACTTTTCCTGCACTGCCAATTTTTGAAATGATTATCTCACCACCAAAAACTTTAGTTTTTTTTAAAAAGTTGTACTCAACTTCATTTAAATAAATGCAATCTTTAATGAAATTTTCATTCTCTAAATCAGTAGTTCTAACCATTAATGCAAAATCCTCGGTATTTTTTAATTTAACATTTTCATTTAGAATTTTATAGCTACCGTTAGCATGATAATCAGTGATTACATCGATTAACATCCCAAATGAAACAATATCCCAACCCTTCTCATTTTTTACTGGATCGCCGAACATATCGATAAAAATGGCTTGTACGAGTTCGTCATATTTGGCTTGTAGGTCTTTATCTTTGCGACGTAACTCATCCGCCTTGTCCAAGATCGTCGCTATTTTTTGTTGAATAGGTAACGGGGGGAGTGGGATTTCTATTTCATTAATGTAATTTTCTAACTTTAGATTTATGATGCCGGTAGTTTTATTTTGATATTTTAATGTCCTTTTTGACACATGATTATTAAATAGGAACCAAAATAAATATTTTCCATTAACATTTTCTTTCGGTCGAATTACACTTGTAAAGTTATTGCATAAGTATAAATCATCCTCATTAAAATACACCACTCTACCAACTGGCTGTGTAGGACTCCCCCCCGACTTCTCAATGATAGTATCACCTTTAACAAGTTTTTTCTTATTAACCTTTTCCAAGTTAATATCTCTAGTCACCACTTCATGTAGATGCAGTCGTCCGCTGTTAGTGAAATTAGTAGTTCGAATAATTTTTATGCTATCACCTTCATCTCCCCATTCGCCTGAAATAGGTTTATATATTACTTTTTGTAAATTAACTTTCTCCCACATACTACAACAGCCCTTTCAATTCGTTTAACAATACCAGCCTCTCTCGATCAATCTCTGCGATCTGCTCGAGAATAACCGCAGGCTTTTCATAGCTTAATTCTTCATAGACCACTTCTTTATATCTATTGATACTCAAGTCATACCCATTATCGCGGATTTCCTGCGCTGGCACGAAGAATGACTGATCCGTACGGCTGCGATCTTGCTCGCTAGCTTGGTTATGGTATCGTGTGATAATATCTGGAATATCATTGGTCGCAATAGCATTGCGCTTGTCGTCCAAGCTATAACCATCGGCTTTCATATCGTAATACCAAACCTTGTTAGTACCGCCCGAATTGGTCTTCATAAAGATCAATATCGCTGTACTCACCCCTGCATAAGGTTTAAATACCCCTGAAGGCATGGAGATTACAGCTTGCAACTGTTGATTGTCCACCAATTCTTTGCGAATGGCTTTGTGTGCAGTGGATGATCCAAACAAAACGCCATCAGGAACGATCACAGCAGCACGTCCTCCCAATGTCATCATGCGTAGCATCAGACTCAAGAAAAGAATCTCGGTTTTCTTCGTATTTGTCATTTGGAGCAAGGAGCTCTCGACATCATTTGCATTCAGCGCGCCCTTAAATGGCGGATTGGCTAAGATAAGGGAGTATTGCGAATTGACACTGTTTCGCTCTGCCAATGCGGACCCTGAAAAAAGTACAGGATTCTCAATGCCGTGCAATTGCAAATTCATCGAAGCGATGCGCAACATGGAGGGATCGATTTCCATTCCATTAAACATATTGCCGTAATAATGTTCACGGAAGGCTTTATCGAGCAGCCAGTCTTCATGCGTTTCTTGGATGTACTCAGCAGCGTTCACCAAGAAACCTGCAGTTCCCATTGCCGGATCACAGATAGTATCGTCTTGCTGGGGTTGCATCAGCTCCACCATCATGCGGATGATATGCCGTGGTGTCCGGAACTGCCCATTGGTACCTGCCTCGGCAATTTTACTTAGCATATACTCGTATAGATCACCTTTCGTATCTCTGTTACTCAACGGTAATTTGTCGATCTGTTGTACTACGCTATCTAACAGACTTGGACTCTCTATCATGAAAGTTGCGCCTTTCATGTACTGCGAAAATTTACCTCCTGCAGTACCGAGCGTACGCATAAAGTCAAATGCCGTCAGGTTCTCTAGATCTGTTTGTGGTATGCGAAAGATATCCATCATGCGCTCAGGATCTAAGTCTTTAAAATAAGACCAACGTAGTGATTTCTGCTCTTCGGTGTAGATATCTGCTTTTTTTGAGCTTCCTAATAATTGTTTTTCTTTGTCAATCGTAATCTGCCTGTCATCTAATTGTTTTAAGAAAATCAGATAGGTAAATTGTTCGATAACGGTCAAGGGGTTAGAAATTCCTCCTGTCCAGAAGTCATTCCATATTTTATCTATTTGGGATTTTATTTCTCCGGTAATCATCAGTATTGGGGTAATTTGTTTTTTTTTTTGCTCTGTAAAGGTAAAGATTTGTTTTTGTTCTTTTTGATCGCTACGAAAGAATCAAAAAACTTCGCTAGGATTTTTTACCTGTTTGTAGTATATTAATTCCTGTCTAAATTTGAAGCTATTATTTCTATACTATGCTCGTATATCTTACCATACAAATCAATTGGATATTTTAAATCAGGAGATATATTTCTTTTAAAGAGCACGACATATAAATCGCTGATTATTTTTCGGACCTCGTGAATTACCTCCATTTGTTTGTTAAAGGAGATTTGATTTTCATTCGAAATCTTAATTTGCTCTTTGGTTTTAAATTCATGAGCCTCGGCATCTCTTTTATTTATAAGCTTATCTATATCTCCTTGATACTTTTCATAAAAAAATGATATTTTATCCAAAATTTTTTTAATCAAAACATTGCTTGTTTTTACTTGGTTACCTTCGAGATAGTTTTTCAAACAGTTTATTGAGTGCTTCTCATCATCTTTAGGGTTGTTTTTTAAAATATAAGCAGTCCGGATTAATGCTAATTCGTTATGGTAAAAAATCATATCAGTACTAAGATCACCTCGTAATCCATTTTCGGATATTAATCTATCTAAATAAAGAACAGCGTTAATATGCATTTCGATTTCGTAAGTGACACGATACATCCAAAAAAGGTGATTTTCCACCTCATGGCGTTGATCGCTAGTTTTGAAAAAAGTCATCATTTGTATTTGTTTTTGTTTATAATACAAATGTAAATAGTGTATGTGCACTCTATATGCATAGTTGTCAGATCGTCTGCCTTCGGTCGCAATTATATGGAGAATTTGTGAGGCAGAAATTGAAAGACTTACATATAACGTTTTAAACTTTCTTCTATTCTGGCTTTAAAATCTTCCCGAAGTTGCTTAGGGTGAATGACCTCCACAGCAGGACCAAAACCTAGTACCTGAGCATAAAACTCATAATTTGGAATAATCTCCAGTTGCACGTGAATATATTCCGAGCCGCGTTCGATAACAGTCTGTGAAGGATGTAAAGGCTTCGATTCAATATATGGCCATAGCGACTTATTCACTTTGATTTTGACAAACTGACAAGCGCCGCCAATAGGTTTACTAACGCCTATTATATCTTCGAAGTACGCTTCATGCGTGTCCTTCTGAAGACTAAATGAGATACCTTCGGCTGACTCAAACGTAATCATACGATCCAGCGCTAGACTGGTCCAAGTATCAAAGCCGTCCCGCTGGCCAAAGAGAAACCATCGCTTATTATATTGTTTCAGAAAATATGGATGTATTAAAAAATCTTCTTCTTTATCTTGATTGAACGATTTGTACCGTACGGTCAATACTTGTTTTTGCTGTATGAATTTTAGCAAATCTCCCAAAAGATGGAGATTTTTAAGGTATTCATTTTGGTCAAAAAAGATGCATTCGTCCAGATCCTCCAATTGAAAACTCTTTTTGAGTTTCAACGCCAGTTCTTGGACAAAATCAAATTGGGGCAAACCTTTAAATCTTCCTAACATATCCAGCGTCATTTTTAGTAAATCAGCTTCCACGGGGTTGATTTGTTGCATGCCGATCGAATATCCTCCGTCGGCATAACGGTAGTAGGTCTTTTTCCCATCTTTAAAAGATGCTATGGGGGCTCGGAAACCTGTCTCACTACGCATAAAATCGATGTCTTTCAATATTTGTCTGCGAGAGATAGAGGAGTTCCTGCCAGTATAGTCCATTAAAGCTGCCGAGACATATTCGATAAGGTCATCGATAAAAAATTTCCGGCCTTTGTTGGAAAAACACCTGTCCAAGGCTTCGTAACGTATAATTGCATGTTTGTTGGTGGCCATCACTAATTTATTGGTCTATAACAAAGATAAGGCTTTTCTATGCATTGTATGTGCATAGAAGATCGTAAACCAGTGAACATACAGTGCACAAGACCTTATTTACTTTGCAGCAAGCTTATTCATTCAATAATTACATTTCCTACGGTAACCCGTAATGTTGAGTGAAATGAACTGGATATGTTTGCCAAAATTATTTAACTATGTATAAATTACTACTTTCAGGATTATTGATCTTATCGCTGAGCGCTTGCCAAAGTTATAAATATGGCAGTGAGGGCCCCACAGAAAAGAGCAACCTGACCATGGGGGTGGTCAAAAGCCGAATCATCAAAGGTGAAACAACACAAGACGAAATCCTCAAACTATTTGGATCGCCAAATCTTGTTTCCAAAAATAAATCAAACCGTGAAGTCTGGAGCTACAACAAGATGTCAGTCGAACAAAAAGCGGGATCAACAGATTTTTTTGCTGGTCAACGTGCGAGCCAAAGCAGCAGCAGTAGATCTTTTGATCTGATCATTACGTTTGATGAAAAAGATATTGTTGCAGATTATTCCGTTATATCTACCGCATTTTAACCTTAAAACACACAAAAATGAAAAAAATTATTACGTTATTATGTATTGCCATCCTATTTGGCTCATGTGCTACAAAAATGGTTACCAAATCACCTGCTGAAGTAAAGATGATGACCACCAAGCAATTTGAATCTGGCCAGGAACTCGTATTCAAATCAGTTATCAGTCTGCTACATTCCGAAAGCTATATCATTGATCGCGCCGATAAGGAAACAGGATTGATCAACGCCAGTAAAAGAATTGAAAATAAAAATGCTGCTTCCCAGCGCTTTTGGACTGGTGTATCCAAAGATGCCAATACTTCCAAAGCGATGTTTTATATTGAAGCGATAAACGACGCAGTAACGGAAGTCAAGATTACCATGTACGAAGGGGCTGAGTCTAGCCGCAACGGTTACTGGGGTCAGGTGAATAAAGATACAAAAGAACAAATGATCTATGAGCCGCAGGTCTACCAAACCTGGTTCCAAAGCCTACAAGCCGAAATCGAACGTCGCAAAGCATTGGGTAGATAAATTGTCGTTAACAATATTATTCACTTAGATTTATAAATGAATAGTCATAAAAAAGGGATGTTCATTCTTGCTGAACATCCCTTTTTTATAATTTTTATACGACGGAGTACTATTTTCCTTCCTTCAATTTTTTTACTTCATTGGTAAGGTCCAACACCGCCTGGCTCAATGCTGCAATGGATTGTGTCTTCGCTCGATCCTCCTCAATAAATTTTTCAAGCAATGCGACCAGCTTATCTGATCCATCATTGTTAAATGTTGGTTGGGAATGTTGACTAGAGTTGGTTGAGTGATCGTTAAATGTATGTGAATGCTGTATATTATAAATTACATTTTCATCCTTAAAAGATTGTACAAATTCAGGTGTCACCCCCAATGCAGTAGCCAGCTCTTCTAAAAGCGGCTGATCGAGTGCGACCATATTTTCAAAGTCCGAAATCCGTTGCTGCGAGTATTTGTTGCGGCAAAGCTGACCGAAAGCCTCCTGCTTAATTCCCTGAATCTCACGGATGCGTTTAATATTGTGACCGATATGCATGGTTTCGTTTTTTTCTTTAAAAATAGTATTCATAATCTAGCAAAATTAGAGGCTGGTTTTTTACCGGTAAATCGGTGGAATACCACACCCTAAAATAATAAGTAATGCAATAACTTTGCCTTTAAAGTTACGAATTATTATTGTAATGAACAGTAACCGCTGAATGCTCTTTGACCTATTGGTATTGAAAGAAATTTTATAAGATCAATAAAAATTAAAAATAATGAGGCTGCTTGTGAAGCCGTAGGGTGAGGATAATTTCACTCACTAAATACTATTTATTTGTACTAGAGCTCGGTATATACAAAGGGTGGGCCTTGCTGTGAAAAATCGGGAGACCAACGATCTGCGATAAGGCTTCTTGTCCTAATATACACAACTGAGGCCGTTCCTTGTTAATAAGGAAACTTTATAACGTATGCATAAAGTGGCTGTCTTACGTCTGCTACATATAAGAATAGCTGACCGTTTGTGACACCGCAGGTTGAAAGTGATTTCAAGTACAAAATCTATATTATGCACAACTAGTTTCTCACGCGCTCAACAATACCAAAAGTATATACGATAGGTGGGCTTGCTCTTGATATAAACTTACACAATTGGCGTTCGCTTACTCGTTTTCCGTAGCATATCAATAATTCGTATACACAAAGGTTGGCGCTCGCTTTAAATCTGTTTAATAAGAAATATATCAATACCAATTTTGTCAATGTGCTATTCAGCTTTAATATACCTATCATAAGATCAAGGTTTCCCGAGAAATCCGTCAGAGCCGGTCGAGATCTGTAAAAGTGATAAACCAATTAAACATGGATTATGGAAAAAGGAACTTTGACACAAGAAGACGAGGAACTCATGGGGCAATACGGCGAATACAGACAGATTAAAAAGGGAGCTTTGCTCCACAGAGAGGGAATGGTAGCAAACTATGCATCAACTCGAAGACTCACCCCAGAAACACTACGAAGATTTTGTATCAAATTATCCCAATATCTACAATCGCATTCCGCTTTATATGATCGCTTTTTACCTAGGTATTTCAAGAAAAACACTGACAAGGGTTAGGGGCGGGAAATAATTAGTCACTTTATCACCATCTACACTCCTGATAAAAAGGTTTATCAAAATAATGATGATAAAAAAGGCTAAATTAACCGTAGTTCAGTTAGCCTCTTCTTACAACGTTGACAATAAAAAACCTTATGGATTGGTAGACCACAAACTGAATTCTTTTACAAAAGCACGTTTTGGCAATTTCAGATGGTGTACGACTAGGGTCGCCAAATCTTCCGGCTGTAATACTTTTTCTTCGTTTCCATCGGTGAAGTTGGCGTTCACCGTCATATCTGTGGCAATGGTACTCGGGTTGATGGTCGATACACGAATGTTGGACTTGCGGCCTTCTTGCATCACACTCTCGGTAAGATTGATCACCGCTGCTTTTGATGCTCCGTAGGCACTCATTTTTGCAGAACCTTTCAAACCTGAGGTAGATGCTATGTTAATGATATCACCACCATTGTTTTTGACCATTTCCGGGAATACCTCGTGGATCATATAATACGTTCCAAATACATTTATTTTGAAAGCTTGCTCCCATTGCTCAACTGGCAATTCGTTGATACCTCCTACAGCCAAAACTCCGGCACTATTGATAAGAATATCAATAGTTTCAAAAGTTTCCAAAATACTTTTTACCGTGTCTTGTACACCTGTATAATCTGAGACATCCAAGGCATAAGTTTGCACTTTTACATCGCTGTTAATGGCACTGATTTCAGCAGCTACCCGTAACAAATCTTTTTCTGTACGACCTGCCAGAGCGATATTGACCCCTTCTTTTGCCAATTCCAAAGCCATCGCTTTACCTAACCCTTTACCAGCACCTGTGATAAGGGCATTCTTATTTTTTAAATCTTGCATATTTCTATTTTATATATCGCAAAATTCTGTTTTTATTTTATTATAAACGACTATTGAGTATTAAAATGTAAATTTGTTCCGTAATAATGAACAAAACATGATACAGTCGGTCGAGAAGCTATTTCTCATTATGGATTATATGGTACAAAACGGTAATCGGGTGCGTATACAAGATATTGCATCAGGTTTGGATATGAAAAAATCTACGGTACATAATTTTGTTAAAACCTTGGTGCAGATGGGCTATGCAGATCAAGAGGAACTTTCTACCCGATATTACCTCACAGGCAAAATGCATCACCTCATCCCAACGGAATATTCTACCGCTACACTGAAAACAGACTATCGTCCTATCGTAGAAAAAATAACCGAACTCACCGGTGAAACCGCTTATCTAACCATACAGCTAGGATCCTATATGCGGCACGAACTAAAAAGCGATCCCAAACGCTCTGTACGTATAAGTCTAGAAGTAGGTAAAGAAATGGATGTAATGAATTCGGCTTTGGGTAATGTTTTTATGGCACATTCACCGAGTTTGACCAAACAATTAATGGTTAATCTCATCGAGCCAGAACAAATCAAATTGCAAAAGCAACTCGATAATGTAATAGAAAAAGGCTATGCTGAAGATTATGAACGTTTGGAAAAAGAGATGAATTGCGTAGCGGTACCAATTTATAGTAATAATAAATTATTGGCAGCGATTGGTATTTCAGGCCCATCGTATCGTTTTGGAACTAAAGAAATGCAACAGGGAATACAGATCATTCAATCATTATTAAAGAATAAGGTATCTTAATCTACACGATAATCGTTCTATAGCGTGTAGATGGAATGCATCATGCTTATTGTACTGTGACAATTAAAAATGTAACATGTTATTGTTGAATAAATGAAAAGAGTCCTCGCCAATTCAAGGACTCTTTTCATTTACTCATTTTATCATTTCCCTTTTGTTTGAACCAAAATTCGAAAAATTGCAATTAATGTAGCAGATCAGGTCGGACAAATGTTGTAAGTTTGAAATTAGCTGTTAACGCGATGTGGAGAATGAAGCCTCGTAGACCTTCAAATTCCCTTTGTTGTCTTTCACTTCGAGTTTAAACTCATGTCTGCCACTGCTGAGTTCCGGTTCGAAGTCATGCCAGATATGTCTTGTTTTAGGGTCATATTTCATTAAAGCCCATTTCCCGTCAATATAAGCGTCAAAAGTAGCTATACCCGATAGATTGTCACTGATGGTAAAATCGATGGATCGTTGATTGGAAACATTCTTGCCGTCGGTGAGGTTACGCGCAGTGATATTGGGTGCAATGGTATCGACAGCGATGTAAAAACCACCAAATTCGCGTACGTTGGCGACTACCCAGCCGTTCTCATATTGACCACCTTGTGCTCCGCCATCAGAAGAAACAATCAAGGCTTTGTCATACAGGTTATCAGACAGGGTGTAGTCTGGTTTGATCATGAGCTTATAATATCCGAACACCGGCGTATAGCTGTTATGGATATAATGCATTGCCGAGTAACCCCTTGCCGGTTTTGCACCCTGTGAATAATTGAAATAAAGGTCATCATACAATATGTTTTTGCCCATGTAAATACGCGCATTTTCCGCCTCATATTTGTTTTCATCGGCATAGTGAAACATTTTAAGCCCCTTCGCATTTGGGCGGCTGATTGACAGCGATGGGTTATTTTGTACCTTAAAATTCAATTCACTCGTATTCCCTTGGACATCTTTAACGACATATTTGACATCATGGACCTCATTGTCTTTCAACGTTATTTTACCGAGGTTATCCAAGTTTTTGAAGATGTTGATCGGATTGTTAGGATCTTTGAAGCTCTTTTGCACGCGTACCCCTGACTTTTTTAAATAAGGGTAGTCTACGAAGGACTGTATCGCACGGGTCTGATCAAAAGGAATAGATTCGAACAGTACCGTGCTGATGTTTTTATTGTCCAAAAATAGTTCAATCGAATACACACCATAGGTAAAAGAGATGCCTCTCCTTTTATCAACGGTGTTTATTCCTAATCCAAAGGTGCCATTCACAGAGATAGGGGCGTTTGTTGCTAAACTATAATTGCCGCTACCAACAGATCTGATGGTTTGATGCCTGCGTGGTGTATTTTCATCAAATAGTTCGGAGCCTAAATCATAGACCGTCATGCCGCGGATGATCGGTTTTACACCATCCGGGAAGAGCAGCCCGAACAATTGTGGATTGAGTGGTAGCTGCGCTTTTGTGTCACGGATTTCAAAATGAAGATGTGGACCTGCAGACCCGCCTGTATTGCCCGAATTTGCAATAAACTCGCCTTTTTTTACCGGGACCTGATTTGGTTTGAGGAATACATCGACATCAAAACGTTTCTGCTTGTACTGCTCATCTTTGATGATTTTAGCAAGATCCGAATTGAAACTTTCGAGGTGCATGTATACCGAGGTATAACCATTGGGGTGATCAATATAAACATAATTACCACCACCACCTATCTGAACCCTGACACGGGATACAAAGCCTTCGGCCGCTGCATGCACCGGAATATTGATGCGTTGTTGTGTCCGGTAATCGTCTCCACCATGGAAATGCGTTGCGCGCAATTCGCCGAACGATCCCGAAGCCTGCGGTGCAATATCCATAGGTCGTACAAAATAATTTTGTGGATAATTGCGGCTTTTGATAATATCTTGTCCCTGGCTTAAACCTGTCATACAAGTAAGGAGGGCCAGTAATGCTATTCTTTTTTTTGTCATAAGATGTCCCAGCTTATTTAATTTTACAGCTAAACATCTTCTGTTCGCCGATGAAACCTTCCAATAAATCGCCGATGGCTACAGATCCGACACCAACTGGAGTTCCGGTGTAAATGAGGTCCCCTTTGCGGAGGGTAATAAATTTGGAAGTATACACAATCAGATCTTCGTAGGAGAAAATCATGTCCTTGGTATTTCCCTGCTGAACTGTTTGCCCATTTTGCTGCAGGGAGAAATCAATCGAATTCACGTCTGCAAGCTCCTCTTTAGGAATCAAGTTGCTGATCACTGCAGAATGGTCAAATGCTTTTGCCAATTCCCAGGGAAGGCTTTTCGCTTTAAGTTCTTGCTGTACATCCCTTGCGGTGAAGTCAATTCCCAGGCCGACAGCATCGAAGTATGTTGATGCAAATTTTGGTGTCACATGTTTTCCTTCTTTACAGACCCGGAGGACAACTTCGGTTTCGAACTGAATATTTTTGGAGAATTCCGGGTAATAGAAATCTTTGTTATCCTTTAATACCGCAGTATCAGGTTTTAAAAATATAATGGGATTCTCTGGGACTGGATTATTGAGCTCTTTCGCGTGGTCGATGTAATTGCGACCGATTGCAATTATTTTCATGATATAAATTTTTAAGGCAATGAAGCTTTCAGATTTCTTGCGAACTCATGAGCTCGGTTTTCATCGCGTGTACGTTTGAGGCGGTATTAGAAAGTACTATATGCTATTTGTTAACTACCTACACTTGGCCGGAATGCGCTATGCTAACGAACGTAATGGCTATCTTCTAAAAGCTTGTCGTGCATTTATACTCGGTATACATTAGTTTTCGTTTACCACAACAAACTTAATAAATGTCCAAAGCTTATCCAAAAATGAAGGAAAACAACTGCTTTTATACACACTATCAAAGTAACTATTTACATAGGTTTTAGTTAGGTTTTGTTTAGGTTTTGGTTAGGTATAATATAGGTTATAGCTAACTAAAACCTATACTATACCTAACCTAATTCTAATTTATATCTAACTTAATTAAAACTTTAGTACTGATCATTTGTTTAGCGGTAGATGTTAAGATTGCAATTAAACAAAAAACTTAAAATATGGCTATATTAGAAGATGGTCCAAATGGTGGTTTCCGGGGTAAAGTTGGATCGATATATGGATACAATCGTATGGGGCAATGGATTATTCGGGGAGCAAGGAGGAAAAGTAGTAAACCTCCGACTGAAGCTCAGCGATTACATCGCCAAAAAATGAAGGCTGTCGGAAAATTTTGTGCAGAGAACAAGGCTGTCTTTGATTTTGGCTATGAGTTAAAAAAAGAAAATGGATCTAAATATGGTGCATTTCAGCTTGCGCAAAAACATGTTTTCAATGATGTGTTGGCTTTTGATACTGACTATAATCCCGTCGTGAATTTTGAAAATTTGAACGTGTTTGTGGGGGATTTAATACCGCCTGAGGGTACTAAGGTGAGTGTGAGTGAAGGACGTATATTTTTGGAATGGATACCAAACCCCGCGTATGATGATGAAATTTATAAGTTAAATCTAGCATTTGTTAGCTTAAATGATTTCTGTTCGTTAAAACCAGCAGTTGCATCTGCTAAGGATGGTCAATGTTTCGTCAATGTACCAGTTGAATTAAATCAGAAAGCTGAGTATCATGTCTACATCGGGTTTTGGGATACCTATCATGGTGCATTCTCAAATTCTACCTATTGTGGTGTCATTTAATAGGATTTTTCCACCTACTTGTGTATCTTTAACACTATGAATAAAATACAGGCGGTATTGTTCGATCTGGATGGTACGTTAATTGATTCGGAATATTTCTATTTCAAAAATTGGGCACCTATATTAAAACAGGAATTTAACCTTCTGATCAACTATGAAGATTGGATTCGCGATTTTGCTGGACATACTTTAGCACATAATGTTAAGCGTCTTACCGAGGACTATGGCTACGACGTGACGGAAGAACATATGTGGAAGCGTACACGTGCGGCTTATGCCGATTCTAACATGAGCGATATTGAATTAATGCCTGGAGCGCGAGAAATTTTAGCTTTTTTGAAAGCAGAAGATATCCGTATTGGGCTTGTGACTTCGAGTTATAGAAGCACAGTCGATACTGTTTTGGGCAAGCACGAGCTCTTGGATTATTTTGAGTTTTTTGTCACGCGAGAGTGTGTGGAGTTGCCAAAACCCAATCCGGAACCTTATCGTTTGGCATTGACAAATCTGGATCTACCAGCTGACCGCTGTGTGGCTATCGAGGATACATCGACAGGAAGTACATCGGCATTGGGAGCAGGCTTACAGTTGATTGCAGTTACGAAGCAAGAGGTAGAACGTGCTAGACTAACAGCTGTTGATAACATTGTGGAAAACTTATTCGAGGCGAAAGCCCTGTTGGCGCACTGGATTTGAGGGTTGTAAAATAATTTAATCGTTTTAGCATTTGTATTTTTATTCGGATATATGTAATATTACCGAATTGTAAAGGGAACTCTGATTATGAACCGTAGAACCGCAATAAAGCAATTTTTCATTATCGCTGGCGGACTGACAATTTTGTCGTCCTGTCTGAATGATGGAGGTGCATCAATTGTATTAAATAAGCTGAAGATTTCGGCGGAAGATGAGCAATTTTTGGGCGATCTGGCTAACATCCTGATTCCGAAATCGGATACACCGGGAGGAAAGGATCTGAACCTGCATCTTTTCGTCATCAAAATGGTAGATGACTGTGAGTCGCCAGAAAATCAGGCTAAATTTGTCGCTGGTTTCAACAAATTGAGAAAACAGTTGAATTTAAAAAATAACAAAGAGACTGAGACCACTTTGGCGGGGTTAAAAGACCAAACCGACGAGAAGGCTTTTTTTGAGACCTTCAAATCGCGTGCAATTCAGGGGTATATGAACTCAGAATACGTGATGAAGAATAAGGTGATCTATAAACTTATTCCGGGTCCGTACAATGGTGCGGTAAAAGTTAAGGCATAAATAGCACATGGCAAATCTAAATATTGACAGTGAAAAAAACAGAACCTACGATGCGATCGTGATCGGTTCGGGAATTAGTGGCGGTTGGTCCGCAAAAGAGTTGTGCGAGAAGGGCTTGAAAACATTGGTTTTGGAACGCGGACGTGATGTGCAACATATCAAGGATTACCCAACCACCAATATGATGCCTTGGGAGTTTGAACATCGGAATGAAATGCCTTTCAAAGTAAAAGAAGAAAATCCGATTGTCAGCAAATGTTATGCATTCCATGAAGATGCAGCCCATTTTTTTGTAAAAGACAAGGAACACCCTTATATTCAAGAGAAACCTTTTGACTGGATCAGAGGCTATCAAGTTGGTGGAAAGTCCTTATTATGGGCGAGACAGACACAACGTTGGTCTGACTTTGATTTCGAAGGGCCAGCGAGAGATGGTTTTGCAGTAGATTGGCCGATACGTTATGCTGATTTGGCGCCTTGGTATGCTTATGTCGAAAAATTTGCCGGTATTGCAGGTAATCACGATGGACTTCCTGAATTGCCTGACGGTGAGTTTTTGCCAGGGTACCCCTTAAATATTGTCGAGAAGTATTTTAAAGAAAGCGTCCAAAAGAAATTTCCGGAGCGCAAAGTGATTTCAGCACGTTGTGCACACCTATCAAAACCAAATCAGATTCACATCGAACAAGGACGTGTACAGTGTCAGAATCGCGTACTTTGTCAGCGAGGATGTCCTTTTGGTGGATATTTCAGTTCCAATGCAACGACAATTCCTTGGGCGGCCAAAACCGGAAATATGACGCTACGTCCATTTTCGGTTGTTCATTCGATTCTCTATGATGAACAAAAGGGAAAGGCAGTGGGTGTACGTGTTATTGATACCAATACAAAAGAGGAAATTGATTTTTATGCCAAACTGATTTTTGTCAATGCGGCTGCAATCAATACGAATTTGATCTTATTGAATTCTAAATCGAACCGTTTTCCAAATGGTTTGGGTAATGATAGTGGTGTGCTCGGAAAATATGTTGCCTTTCACAACTATAGTGCACGCATTTATGCAGAGTATGAAGGGATGTTGGATTTTACGGCCGAAGGGCGGAATCCCGCCGGTGGAGGCTATATTCCACGTTTCAGAAACTTGCACAAACAGGAAACGGACTTTTTAAGGGGCTATGCTGCCGGTTTCGGAGCTTCGCGTAGTAAAGAGTCGGATCGTTCGGGCTTAGGGCTAGATCTGAAGAACAATTTGTTGAATCCTAAATTAGGTGTTTGGCAGGTTGGATCTCACATGATGGGTGAAACGATACCGAAAGAATCAGGAATGGTTTCATTGGATAGCAGTAAGAAAGATGACTGGGGTATTCCTTTGTTAAAAATTGCTGTCGATTATGATGAGAATGATGAAAAAATGAAAAAGGATTACATTGCTGTCATGACGGAGATGTTTACAGATGCTGGCTTCACAAACATTCGCCCGGATACACACTGGCAGGCTCCAGGTTTGGATATCCATGAAATGGGCGGTGCACGTATGGGGCATGATCCAAAAACTTCGGTATTGAATAAATGGAATCAGATGCATGCGGTGAAAAACGTTTTTGTCACCGATGGTGCAAGTATGACCTCGACATCAACACAAAATCCTTCATTGACCTATATGGCATTTTCGGCTCGATCTGTCGATTATGCGATTAGCGAAATGAAGAAAGGAAATATCTAATGTGCTGGGGAAAGGTTTTGAAAATAAATCTTTCCTCTGTAAAATTAAAGTTCTATCTTTCCACCCGAATAGCACGTTAAAACCAAGAAAGAATAACCAAAAAGGAAAACAATAACGAATAAACAATTAATGAACCAATAAGTAATCAAAAAAAAGCAATTAAAAAACCAAAATAGGGAAACCAAAAAATTTTACAACAAAAGCAAAAGCGATTTAGCAGACTTTATTGCAGATTCTATGCGGCAATAATACCATAGACATTTGAACCCAGACGTTTTCTGTTAAGTGAAAGCAATGGAATATAGCAGGCAATTTTAAGAAAGTAGATCGATTTTAAAAACATCAATTAAGGGAAACTAAATTAAACTAGACGTTCTAAGCATCTTTTTGCTAAAACGTTTTTATAAACCAAATCACTATTAATATGAGCAAAGTTGACGTAAAATCACTTGCGCAGCTTGGGAAAAAATCAAAGTTATTTTTCTCATTGGCTGTCATTGCTGGTACTTTCCAACAAGTCAATGCCGCTGTCGGAACTTCAGCCAATTACGATGGCAAATCCTTCGTAAAAGAAGTAAACCATGTGCAGCAGCAAGTTAAAGGAAAAGTATTGGATGCTACTGGAAAACCAATTTCAGGAGTTAACATCGCCGTTAAAGGTACTTCAAAGGGCACACAATCTGATGCCTTGGGTAATTTTACATTGGATGCTAAAGCGGGGGATGTATTGGTCGTCTCTTCCATTGGTTACAAAGCCAAAGAAGTTTCTGTTTCCGGGGCAACTGTTTCTGTACAATTGGACGATGATCAGAGCCAATTGGACGAAGTTGTCGTTGTGGGTTACGGTACAATGCGTAAATCTGATGTGACAGGTTCTATCGCCATGGTCAAAGGGGCGGACATGATCAAAGATCAGAGTTTTAGCCCTTTAGATGCTTTGAGGGGAAAAGCTTCGGGGGTGAATATCTTTTCTAATTCCAGTCAACCTGGAGCATACGGAAATAGAGTCGTTATCCGTGGTGTGGCTACGATCAACTCGTCTTCCAATCCTCTTTACGTTGTCGACGGAGTCGTGATGGAAGATTTTAATTTGTTGAATCCGAATGATATCGAAAATATTGAGGTCTTAAAAGATGCTTCTTCTGCAGCTATTTATGGTGCACGTGGTGCAAATGGCGTTATCTTGGTAACAACAAAACGTGGAAATAAAGACGGATCTAGAACAATTAGTTATCAAGGATCAGCTGGAGTGAGCTCTGCTCAACGCTACATGGATGTGCTGAATGCACAGGAATGGGTGGATGCCTTTATGATCGGATTGGAGAATGAAAACAAATACCAAGGAAAATCTTGGTCTTTGGATAAAAAGACCTGGTTTAATGATGCAAACTATTTTGATGGAAATGGTAATCCACTGTATGATACGGATTGGCAGAAAGAGGCAACACGTACAGCTATTTCACATAATCATCAACTAAATGTACAACAAGGTGATGAAAAATCTTCTGTTGGTGCATTTTTGAATTATACCGACCAACAAGGGATCATGAATAATACCTGGAACAAGCGGATAAATGCAAAAATGGCTTATGATGCAAAACCTACATCCTGGTTATCTACAGCAATTAATTTAACCGTTAATCACACTTGGGGACGTTATACTCCGGAAGACGGCGGTGGACAGGAAGCTCGTCGTACCATGATTGAGATGATTCCTTGGTATCCAGTTTATGATAAGGACGGTCTCTATACGAACTCGTCGTCATCGACTGTAGCAGAACAATTGGGTTTTGAAGGTATGTCCAATCCCGTCGCCATTCTAGATTTGCAAAAAAGAATGCGCTACAATACACAAATTTTTGGAAATGCGGCATTAACATTTCATCTAGCCGATGGTTTGGATTTGAAAACACAACTAGGGATTGACCACCATAGAAAAGATTATAAAGGATATTCTTCAAAGCTGTTAAATAATATTTCTAGGCCGAATGGCTGGGCAGAACGTACCCATACAAATACATTGTATTGGCAGGAAGAAACTTATCTAACCTATAATAAGCAATTCGATAAACATCGGATCAATGCAATGGCAGGTCTCTCTTGGCAAAAGAAAACGTATGATTACGATAAAATGAGATCAGAGGGATTTCCGGATGATTTTTACGAGTATAATAACATGGGATTGGGCATCACTCCTTCTGGACTCGAGTCTAATGTCAATGAATGGGCGATGAATTCATATTTCTTAAGAGCTGCTTACTCCTATGATAATCGCTATTCAGCAACGGTAACCAGCCGTTATGATGGTTCATCTAAATTTGGTAAGAACAATAAATATGCATTTTTCCCTTCACTAGGTTTGGCATGGAATGTGTCCAATGAGGAATTTTTACAAGGCAACGAAACAATCAGTAATTTGAAATTACATACAAGTTACGGTTTGACAGGTAACTCCGAAATCGACCCCTATAAGTCGTTGTCAATCGTCGACGCGGGAACAATCTTGCTGAATAATGCTAGGGCTCCATATTCATTTGTGAATACGATTTCGAACCCGGATTTAAAATGGGAAAAAACGGCCCAGTTTGATTTTGGGGTGGAACTGGGATTACTAAAAAATCGATTAAACTTTGATATTTCTTATTATCGTCGGAAAACGACAGATCTTTTGTTGGAGGCGCCTCTACCAAGGGCAACCGGCTTTAATTCGGTTTATAAGAATATAGGATCTGTTCAGAATCAAGGTTTAGACATGATGATTACAGGTACAATTGTGACCAATGAGAATTTTGAGTGGAAAGCATCGTTGAACGGAAACTATAACAAAAATAAAGTCTTGAAATTAGGCGAGAACAACGCTGATATCTTACAAAATGATTGGGTCGGCGGGGCCAATAGCATTATTCGTGTCGGTGAAAACCTAAATAGTTTCTATGGCTATAGAAGATTAGGCGTATATACACAGGCCGATGTTGACGCAGGAAATGCAGAAATAAAAGATATAGGACGTGCAAAACGTTCAAAAGAAAAGGAAATCATAGGAAAAGGACTACCTGATTGGACAGGTAGTTTTATTAACAACCTCCGTTACAAGAACTTCGATTTCACCCTAGATCTGCAATTTGTCAAAGGAGTGGATGTCATGCAGCAATTTTTCCATTCTACTTATGATCGTTTTGGAATTACCAATGGTCTGAAGGAAATTTTGACAGATGCATACAATGGTTCCAATCCGAATACCATGCAGCAGGCCATCTATCTGACCAATGGTGGGCATGCGGGACAGGATACCAATGTGGATGATGCTTGGGTTGCGGACGGATCCTATCTTCGTGTAAACTTGATGCAATTGGGATATACATTCAAAGCTGATGCGTTGAAGCGAATAGGATTATCGAGATTACGTGTTTATGCGAATGCAAATAATCCATTTTTGTTCACATCAAAAGATTTTAAAGGTTATGATCCAGAAAGTACCTCACAAGGGGAGAGTAAATTTGGACAAAATATGACCTTTTTCTCTTATCCTAGAGCGAAGACTTTCTCTTTAGGTGTTAATGTTACATTTTAATTCATAGAATTTAAAAAGATGAAGACTAAATTAATCATGTTGTTATTAGCCGGAATGGCATTGACAACATCCTGTAATAAATTTTTGGAAGAAAATCCGGGCTCAAACTTATCGTTAATAAGTTATTATCAGAATGAAGGACAGGCCGAAGCAACTGTAAATTCACTTTATCGTCGCGGGGCGCCAATTCGTTATTCTTCTACCGGTTCTTACCTTGGATCTACAGCCTCGATCAATACTATTTTGACTGGATATTTTACAAATAGCTACGAAGGACAAGAACGTGTTAGTTTATTCGCCCGTGAATTGACGCGACAACAAAATACAAATATCATCTCGCCAACGATGAATACAATCTGGGATGAAGGTTTTAAAGCGATTAATATTGCCAATGCAGGTATAAAGTACATTCCAGAAATAAGTATGCCAAATGAGGCAAAGAAAAATACGTTGTTGGCAGAGGCAAAATTCTTTAGAGCTTATAACTACTTTTACCTTGTCAAAACATTCGGGGCACTCCCGTTGTATACGCTCCCTAACGAAAACTTGACTGATCCACTTTACATAGAGCGTACAGATGCTGCGAAAATATATGAGTTGATCGAGCAAGATTTAAAGAGTGCGGTTGACGTATTGCCTGCAAAAAAATTCGCAGAGAATGGGCATCGCATTACTAAATATGCAGCAGCAATGCTCTTAGCTGATGTTTATTTGCAAGAGGGAAAATACGCAGATGCGGCAACAGCAGCTAAAATTGTGGTGAATTCTCCGCATAAGATGACTGAAAATATTGATCTTGAGCAGAGTAGTGCATATAACTTACTGCGTAAGACTGATGACTTAGATGAGGTTATATATGCACAGGAGTTTGATGAAACTATTAATAATAGTGGTGCGCGAACAGCGACTGCTTTTAGTTCTTCGGCAGTTTCTGTATTTACTACTTATTCGATATTTGAGCGTGTTTTTGGCCCTACTAAGCAGTTTTTGAATGTTTATGATAAAAAAGATTTGAGGATTAAACCAAATCAGTTCTACCATTGGTCATATACAAATCCGATTAACGGTAAAACATGGACATCTACAGATGCAGGAATATGGTATTATGTGGATGAACAGGCATTGTTGACAACAGGGAGGGGTACAAAAGACTGGAATTTTTACCGCTATCCCGAGGCATTATTGACTGCCGCTGAGAGTATTGCTAAATCAACGGGTGTAAGTGCGGAAGCAGCGGGTTATTTAGCGAAGGTCAAAGCTCGTGCTAATACAGAAGGAAAATCAGTTTCTGCTTATACGGCCGAATTGCAAACATTATCAGCAGAAAATTTTGTGAAAGAATGCTGGAAAGAGCGTCTCCGCGAGTTCCCATTGGAATTTAAAATGTGGGACGATATTGTTAGAACTAAAATGTTCCCTGTTATTTCTACAACAGAAGCTGGAAAAGTAGATTTTGTTCCATTGATTGGTGCAAAGAATGGCTCTGGAGCAACATTTAAAGAATCCGACTTATTATGGCCTATTTCTCCTGATGAGATACAGCGTAATAATAAACTGACTCAGAATCCAGGATACCAATAGACATAACTAATATAAGATAAAGGGTATTCAATCTACCCTTTA
>JALAGS010000220.1 GCA_022712315.1 Sphingobacterium sp.
CTACTAATTTTAAAAAAGCTATAATGCCAGTAATATCAGAAAAAGGGCTTAATATGCCTGCGTCACCTATTAGAAAGTTGACGCCATATGCTGATCAAGCAAAAAAAGAAGGTAAAAAGATATACCACCTCAATATCGGACAACCTGACATCCAAACACCTGAAGTTATGCTTAATGCTTTGAAGAATATACAGTTCAAAGTATGGGCCTATACACCATCTGAAGGTACTGCCTCTTATCGGAACAAATTAGCGGAATATTATAACAAACTAAATTATAATATTGAGCCAACAGATATATTAGTAACGAATGGTGGTTCGGAAGCGATTACAATCGCTATGCAAGCCTGTTTAAATGAAGGGGAAGAGATTATCATTCCTGAACCATTTTATGCAAATTACAATGGCTTTGCCTGCTCTTCAGATGTTGTTATCAAGCCAATCATGTCCTATATCGAAAGTGGATTTGCATTGCCTTCTATCGCTGAATTTGAAAAAGTAATTACACCCAAAACAAAGGCAATCTGTATCTGTAATCCAAATAACCCTACCGGTTACCTCTATTCCAGAGCAGAATTAGAAGCACTTCGTGAACTTTGCTTAAAATATGATCTTTACCTTTTCTCCGATGAAGCTTATCGCGAATTCTGCTATGACGGTAGAGAATTTATTTCCCCAATGCATTTAGAAGGACTCGAAAATAATGTCGTTATTTTTGACACGGTATCAAAACGTTACTCTGCCTGTGGTGCGCGTATAGGATGTATCATTACCAAAAATAAAGAGTTATATCAGACTGCACTTAAATTTGCACAAGCACGCTTAAGCCCTTCGTTGGAAGGTCAAATTGCGGGTGAAGCTGCTGTTGATACACCAGACAGTTACTTTGAAGCGGTATCCAAAGAATATACAGCAAGAAGAGATACCCTCGTAAAAGGACTTAACGCCATTGAAGGGGTTTACTCTCCTAACCCGGGTGGCGCTTTTTACGTAGTTGCTAAATTACCGATTGACAATGCTGACAAATTCTGCCAATGGATGCTGGAAGAATTTTCTTATAACAATGAAACGGTCATGATGGCTCCAGCTACTGGCTTTTACAGCACGGAGGGCGCCGGAGTGAACGAAGTACGCCTGGCCTATGTACTGAATCAGGATGATCTTAAAAACGCCTTAGTTTGTCTGGAAAAAGCACTCCAAGTGTATCCGGGAAGAACAAATTAATAACAAGACTAAAGCACTTACGAAAGGCGGGGCATGCAAGTTCCGCCTTTTTCTTTTTTCATAATTCCTTCCAATAAGCCCCTCTTCTATTTGCTTTTTAAAAAAAAACAAAACAAACTTTTGAAGGATCTTGTTCTTATTGTAGTAACCAAAGAGATTTCATATGGATAAATTGAAGAAATTCCAATTGATGGAAAAAATAGCAAGAGAATTAGAAGATGTCAGAAATAGTCAACAAGCTGTTTTGGAAAAAATAGGCAAAATCGAAGTTGATAACATTGAACTCGGCGATAAGAATATTGAAAAAACAATTCCTGATATCTATCAGCGTACAGCAGATAATTCAGATGCCATCAAAGCTCTTCTGGAATCTTTTCAAGAGCAGACAGCAGAATTCGGAGAGAAAAACAATGTTGGAAAATTATTGGAACAACAGCAGATCAATAGCGTAAAATAGCTAGAAAAAAAGAAGGCCGATTATATTTAACCGGCCTTCTTTTTTTGTTTTAAGATAGGGCTTTTGCAGCCTTAGCTTTTAAATATTCTTCTTCAACAAAATGAAGCTGTTGTTCGGGTGTCAGATTTGAATTGTCCAAAACAATCGCATCTTCGGCTTGTCGTAACGGACTTTCCGCACGCGTACTGTCAATACGGTCACGTGTAGCTAGATTTTCCACGACTTCTTCTAAAGTCACGTCCTCTCCTTTTTCCGTCAGCTCCAGATAACGCCTTGCGGCGCGCACTTTAGGGTCAGCCGTCATAAAAATCTTCAGATCAGCATCTGGAAAAACAGTAGTACCGATATCACGGCCATCCATAATAATATTTCGTCTGCTGCCCAATTTTTGCTGCTGAGCAACCATAGCAACTCGAACAGCTTTGATCGCACTCACATCACTGACCTTATCAGAAATATACATCTGACGGATCTCTTCCGAGATATCCTCATCATTGAGATGAATCTCTGTCTTTATTGTATTTGGGATAAAATCAATATGGATATCTTTCAGTGCATTTTCGATCGCTTCTTGATCATCCAGCGCTATTTCATGCCGGATAAAATAGAGTGTGACTGCCCGATACATAGCTCCGCTATCAATAAAGGCAAACTTCAGTTTTTTTGCCAAAGCTTTTGCCAGTGTACTCTTACCGCAGGAGGAAAATCCATCTATGGCAATAATAAAATTGTGATGTCCACTCATTATTCGTTTCCTCCTATGATTACACCTGGACGATTGACCAAAGGAACCTTAGTCAGATTACCATCTACAATGCTTTCGGGTAAAAAGATATATTTCTTATCGTAAATAATATTATCAATATAAAAACTCAACCAATATTCATTTGTCAATCCAAATACCTGTTCATCAATCGCTTCAACACGATCGAAAGATTTAGCTTCTATATTTCCAATAAAATGACGCAAAGTCGTTGTTGTTACTTGTCGACCATCCTTTTCGCCATAACCTTTTGAGCTAATCAGCACATTTTGAATGGCAATATTCTTGTCGTTGATAACATAGACAGTCCAATTTTTTGTCTCTACCGTCTCACCTTCCAAAACAACGGCGATCATAATGTCCTTGACAATATTTTCAGGCAAATCTGCTTTCATGCTTATTTAGACTTTGTAGTTTTCTTAGCCGGAGCTTTCTTCGCCGTAGTCTTTTTTACGGCAGCCTTCTTTTCTGTCGATTTTGCTTTGGTCGCCTTCCCTTTCGGAGCATCCGCCTCAGCCCATTTCAACACATCTGCATACGTAATTTTTTCAATCTCGGTTCCTTTAGGGATTTTCAGGTTTTGTTTACCAAAACGAATAAATGGCCCCCAGCGTCCTTGCTCGATTTGAGCATCTGGATTTTCATCAAAAACCCGAATAACTTTCTCGATATCTTTCTGACGTTTGTCTTTGATTATCTGTATTGCCTCTTCTTCTGTCACATCCAAAGGATCAACACCTTTTGGTAAAGAATAAAAAGATGAATTGTGACGGATATAAGGCCCAAATCGTCCCACAGCAACCGTCATTTCCTTATCTTCAAATAAACCGACTTTTTTCGGTAATTTGAACAGCTCCATGGCATCCTCAAAAGTAATGGTCTCGATCATCTGTCCCTTACGCAAAGAAGCGAAACGCGGCTTCTCCTCGTCGTCAGGAGAACCAATTTGTACCAGTGGCCCGAACTTACCAATACGCACCGAAACTGGCTTACCGGAAACCGGGTCAACACCAAGCTCACGCTCATTGTTCGCGCGATCAGCATTTACCAAGGTATCTTCAACTTCAGAATGAAATGGTCCATAGAAATCGTGCAACATTTTTGTCCATTCGGTCAACCCATGTGCGATATCATCAAACTCTTTTTCCACATTAGCGGTAAAATGAAAATCCACAATACCGTTAAAATGCTCAACCAAAAAATCATTCACCACAACACCGATATCCGTTGGAAACATCTTTCCTTTCTCGGCACCAGTGATTTCGGTTTTTGTTACCGCTGTTAACTCAGCATCCTTTAACGTCAGCACCCGGTAATCGCGCGATTTACCTTCACGCTCTTCCTTTACGACATAACCACGGTTTTGAATCGTTGAAATGGTAGGTGCGTAAGTTGAAGGACGCCCAATTCCCAATTCCTCCAATTTTTTCACCAAAGCAGCTTCCGTATAACGTGCCGGAGGTCTTGTAAAACGCTCGGTTGCCGACATATTTTTCAAAGTCAATGGCATACCCACCGTCAATGGCGGAAGAATAGCATTGTCACTATCTTCGTCCATCGCGTTGTCTTGATCGTCATCCAAGGATTCCATATAAACTTTCAAGAATCCATCAAATTTCATAACCTCACCCGAAGCATTCAGATCTTCGGTGCGTGTTGAGATGTCGATCTTTGCCAATGTACGTTCAAACTCCGCCTCACTCATTTGGGAAGCAATTGCTCTCTTCCAAATAAGCTCGTATAATCTTTTTTCCGATGAATCACCATCAATGGTATGTTCAGAGAAATAAGTAGGACGAATAGCTTCGTGTGCCTCTTGTGCACCCGATGTTTTTGTTTTATATTTTCTGACCTTATGGTACTGGTTACCATAAGCCGATTTGATTTCCTTTTCAGCAGCTTCAATCGCCGTATCACTCAAATTAACAGAATCGGTACGCATATAAGTAATTCGTCCTGATTCATACAGCCTTTGAGCCACCTGCATGGTGCGGGCAACCGAAAATCCAAGTTTCCTGCTTGCTTCTTGCTGTAATGTTGATGTTGTAAAGGGCGCAGCCGGAGAACGTTTTGCGGGCTTTGTTTCCAGGTTTTTTACAGAAAACAGCGCTGCTTTACAATCTTCCAAAAATTTGGTCGCCTCTGCTTCTGTTGCAAAACGCTGTGGAAGTTCGGCTTTGAAGCTGTCTTTAACTTTTCCAGTATGGAAAAAAGCAACGATCTTAAAAGCCGCTTCGGGTTCAAATTTATTGATTTCACGCTCGCGATCTACAATCAGACGAACTGCAACAGATTGCACCCGCCCAGCAGATAAGGAAGGCTTGACCTTTTTCCAAAGAACCGGCGATAATTCAAAGCCAACCAATCGATCTAATACCCTTCTCGCCTGTTGGGCGTTCACCAGGTTATAATCTATTTTACGCGGATTGTCAATAGCCTTGAGAATAGCTGGCTTCGTAATCTCGTGAAACACAATTCTTTTTGTGCTTTCATCCTTTAATCCCAAAGTCTCAAATAAGTGCCATGAAATAGCCTCTCCCTCGCGGTCCTCATCGGACGCTAACCAAACGGTTTCTGCAGCTTTAGCCAATTTCTTCAGTTCACTGACAACCGCTTTTTTGTCGGAGGGAACTTCATACTTTTGTTCAAAATTCTTTTCGGTATCAATTGCATCATCAGTTTTCACCAAGTCGCGAATATGTCCATAACTTGACTTGACCAAAAAATCCTTTCCTAAATATCCTTCTATCGTTTTCGCTTTCGCTGGAGACTCAACTATCAATAAATTTTTCGCCATCTAATTTGAGATTTGTGCAAATAAAGGGAATTCTGAAAGGAATGACAATAATTTCTTGCAAAAAAGACAAAAAAAATAGATTTCATGTCGACAATTAAGAAATTTCTCCATTGATGAAGGACTGCGTAACAGGGTTGAAGTCGGCACATAAAGGGTATATAGAGCTTTTCTACCCGCCAATCAAACGAGGAAAAGGAACGCACGAATGGGGATCAGATAGGGATCAACTTCTTGTTTTATACAGTACTTGTTCAGTGATTGTTCAGTGCTTGCTCAGTGCGGATTGAATAATAACTGAATGATCACTGTCTAAAAATTGATTAAAAATAGAGATTAGGGATAACTTGGTACGCGTATGTTTCCATTTTAATATAGATATTGATAATCTATAACCTAATCAGACAATCATCAAACCCATCTCTAATAAAAATGAGTACCCACTCCAACCGTCGTTCGTTGATTAGCTTCATCGTAAAGATTTTGGCGGGAATGACCATATATAGTTTTTCTTTAATCGAGCTCGGCTTTGAAGTGAAATATATCTGTATATTCGCATATTCAAAAGGGCAATATATAACAACTCCCCTATTTTGTTTAAATATTTTAATAATGAAAAGAAGTCTTCTCAGAATTGCCTTTTGGGGCACGTTATTACCATTTGTATCTTGTTCAGTTATGAAAGATTCAGCAAAATCGAATTCAGACAATTTCCCTAAACTTAGTCTGGAAGCACATCGCGGCGGCCGCGGCCTGTATCCTGAAGAGTCTATAGCTGCCATGAAAAATGCAATAGATCTCGCAAAAGTGACCACATTGGAAATGGATTGCCATATTACCAAAGATCGTAAAGTGGTTGTCTTTCACGACGATTATCTTAACCCCAAATTTGTATTGAAACCCAATGGCTCCGAAATTTCGGACAAAGACAAACCGTTGAGAATTTATGATATGCTTTATAAAGACTTGATTAAATATGATATCGGATCGAAATTTTATAAAGAGTTTCCTGAACAGAAAAAACAGGTCACACGTATAGCAAAACTATCGGACCTTATTGATAGTACCGAAGCCTACGCAAGTCTAAAAAGGAAAGCGCCGATGTTTTACAATATCGAAGTGAAGAGTAAGGAAGATAAAGATGGTATTTTCCATCCAAGGGTAGAAGAATTTGTGGACTTGATGGTTCAGGTGATCACCGATAAGAAAATTGCTACGCGAACCGTCATTCAATCTTTCGACAGTAGAGCTATAAAATATCTACACAAAGCGTATCCTCAAATCAAAGTTTCTTATCTTATTGATGCAAACTATACCAAAAGTGTTCAGCAAACAATTGCAGATTTAGGTTTTACACCTTTTATTATAAGTCCACACTATAAGATAGCTACAAGCGATTTTATTACACAATGCCATAAAGCAGCTATCAAGGTTATTCCATGGACAGTCAATACAAAAGACGAGATAGAACAGCTGAAGGCCGTAAAGGTTGATGGGATTATTAGCGACTACCCCAATTTGTTTTAACAAACACATTGGTTGTTTCGCTTAGAATGAAAAGCATTGGCTCCTGTGCATACCAATGCTTAGAGAAACCAAGCAAAGCCAAAGCAAAGTAGTTGGTCGATCAAGATAAACTACTTTGTTTTGGCTTTGTTTTTTAATGCTTTGTCCAAATACTCCCGCCCCTTTTGAACCAAAAATTCAGACCGGTGATAATCCCAAAGATTACAGATATTATAAGGAATATCCACCACCACGTCGGGATGGTATAAATCAACAATCAGGCGGCTCATTTTCCTACGCATTACGTAGTATGAGGCTTGCAGAATATCCAACGAATTCGAAGTCTTTGTATCTAGCTTTTTGATAACAGAATATTGTTTATCTGGTTTTGACTCCAGATTAACCGCTATGATTAAATTCTCTTTCTTTGTTACATGATTTACGGGCAATGGATTCAGTACCCCGCCATCAACATAGACATGGTTGTCTTCTTCTACAGCCGTAAACACAGCCGGAATAGCAATCGAAGCCCGAATGGCATCATACATACTCCCAAAATCCAACACAACCTCCTTTTCGTAGTTTAGATCTGTCGCCACGGCTTTAAACAAAATTGGGAAAGTCTCTATATTAGCATCAGGAATCACAGATTTTAACGCGTTAAATACCTTAATTCCCTTCATCATCCCCAGTCCCTTCCAACTAAAATCCATCATATTAAAGACCGATTTCTTCGTTAGGCGCTGCATCCAATCTTCCAGAACGTCCATCTTTCCCTGTGCATAAATACCACCAACAAGTGCCCCTATTGAACAACCTACCACCTCATCGATTTCAAAGCCCAGCTCTTCAAGCCGCCGAATAATACCAATATGCACAAGACCTCTAGCACCACCTCCGCCTAGGACAAGGGTAACTTTACGATTCAAAAAAGCTTTCTCCAACATAGTTATACAAGTACATGAAACACTTGTTTACATCTAAGATACAATGCAAACAGATAATCATCGTTATTATATGTATTTTTGATTACAATATACGCAGTAAAAAAAGAAATATGAAAATAGAAATTTGGTCGGACATCATTTGTCCATTTTGTTATATTGGCCTGACAAAGCTTGAAATGGCACTTCAGGAATCCACCGGTAAGCTAGCCGCTGAAATTATCTGGAAATCGTATCAGCTTAACCCCGATTATCCCGAAGATGCTCCAGCCATGCCAACCTACGATTACCTCGTTCAAACGAAAGGCATGAGCATGGACGATGTGGTTGCAATGACGTCACAACTCAGTGCCCAGGGAAAAGAGCTGGGAATTGACCTGAATTTCGAGAAAGCAATCGTTGTAAATACAAAAAAAGCACACCGCCTGATCCATTTTGCCCAGGCACAGCAAAAAGGTACTCAGATCAAGAAAGCCTTATTTAAAGCTCATTTTACCGATGGTCTCGATGTAAATAATAACGGGGTTCTCATCACTCTCGCGACACAAGTGCATCTTTCCGCCCAGGATGTAAAAGACTTATTGGAATCGGATAAATTTGCTTATGATGTTGCACAGGATATCCAAGAGGGCGTCAGCTTAGGGCTCCGAGGTGTTCCTTTCTTTGTATTTGACAGAAAATATGCTATCCCCGGAGCACAACCCATGGAAGTCTTTCGCAATACAATAAATGAATGCCTGGCCAGTCAGCCTGCCCCTCTCGAACGCAGAGGCGAAGAAGGGCCCTCATGTGATCCTGAAACAGGAAAATGTGAATAAAGAAAGAAAAAATTATTGTTTAATTTTACTATTTTCGCAAGCTTATAACGACAAACAAATTTGGTATAAATGCAGTTAACCAAACTAGAAATTAAAGGATTTAAGAGTTTCGGAGACAAGATCACGATTAACTTCAATGATGGTGTCACAGCGATTGTCGGCCCCAATGGATGTGGGAAGTCCAATGTGGTCGACGCCATACGTTGGGTACTGGGAGAACAAAGCACAAAGATGCTTCGCTCCGATAAAATGGAAAATATTATCTTCAATGGAACGAAAAATAGAAAGCCGGCAAACCTTGCAGAGGTTTCGCTGACCTTCAACAACAACAATAATATTTTGCCAACGGAATTCTCGACAGTGACCGTCACCCGTAAGCTGTTTCGCAACGGCGATAGTGAATATCGATTGAATGATGTCAAATGTCGTTTAAAAGATATCACCGATCTGTTCCTGGATACCGGAGTTGGTGCCGACAGTTATTCGATCATCGAATTGAAAATGATTGATGAAATCATCAACAATAAAGATAATTCACGTCGCAACCTCTTCGAAGAAGCATCTGGAATCTCTAAATATAAAGTTCGTAAAAAACAAACTTTAGCTAAGCTGAGAGATACCGAGGCCGATCTTAGCCGCGTGGATGACTTACTTTACGAAATCACAAAGAACCTCAAATCATTAGAAAATCAAGCTAAAAAAGCCGAAAAATACACTTCACTTAAAGCAGAATACCGCCAGAGCAGTATAGATTTGGCTTATTATAGAATTGCCGATTTCTCAACCGAATTAGAAAGACTTCAAACGCAGGAATCCAAGGTTCAAAAAGACGCAGTCAATGCACAGCAAAATATCCTGAACGCTGAAACTGAACTCCAAACACTCCGTCAGACAAATTTGGAACAGGAAAAGAACCTTTCGGTACAGCAAAAAACAACACAGGAATTTGTAAACAAAATCCGCAGTTATGAATCGGAAAAGAAGATCAAAAACGAAAAGGTCAAAAATCTTCAGGATAAAGAAAACCGGCTGAACCTCGATATCAACAGCGATAAACAACAGCTTAATCACGTACTCTACACCATCAAGCGACTGAATGAGGAATTGTTTGATGAACAAAATAAACTTGATTCGTTAAAAACGAATCTTGAATCGGATAAATCCGAAGTCGACGAACTGAGAGGACAGCAACAATCGGCAAAGGGAAAGCTTGATATCTTTAATAAAAGCAATGCTGAATTACAGGCAAAAATCTACAAACTAGAAAAAGACCTTGCCGTATTTACCATTCAGAAAGAAGCTCTCCTGCAAGAATCTGTCCGCAACAGTGTAGATACAGAAGCAAAAGAAGCCGAATTACAACAGTTCAATTCGGCGGTTATGGAATTGGAAGGCCGTGTGGAAGCACAGCAACTACAATACGATTCAGCAAACCAGCTGGAAGAAGAGCTCCAAGGACAAATTAGTCAGTGCCAAGCAAACCTAGAGGAATTTAAGGCCCAGCTTGGCAAAGATCTTCGTTTGGTAGATGCGAAACAAAACGAATACAACCTCACGAAATCCCTTGTTGATAATTTAGAAGGTTTTCCTGATTCCATTCGATTCCTTAAGAAAAATGCAGGATGGAAAAAGCAGCCGCCACTCCTATCCGATGTCCTTTTCTGTCAGGAAGATTACCGCGTGGCTATTGAGAACTATCTAGAACCTATTATGAACCATTATGTTGTCGAAACACAACAAGATGCTGTTCAGGCGATTCAACTATTGAGCGATGCCGCAAAAGGAAGAGCCAATTTCTTTGTTTTAGATGCCATTGTGGATTCGCCAAGCACTGCCCCTGCACCAAATGACAATTTGATGTCTGCATTGGATGTGATTACCGTAGACGAAAAATACAAGGCTTTATGTACGATGCTGCTCCAACAGGTCTTCATCCTTAAACATGAAAATGAAAAGGCACTGGATGAAAAGCTACCTGCCATGGGACAGGTGATTCTGCAAAAAAATGGACGTTATTCGAAGCATCATTTGGGTCTTTCGGGTGGTTCTGTGGGATTATTTGAAGGTAAACGTATCGGAAGAGCAAAGAACCTGGAAGTACTATCCCAAGAGATCAAAACCTTAAATCAGGAAATAGCAAAACTTGAAGATAAAATAACGGCCGAAACAGCCCGCCTGGATGCGCTACGCGGCAATTCACAGAAAGAGTTAATCGATGAGCTACGTTTTCAGCTCAATAGACTGAATAATGAATTAATTACCGTCAAAACAAAGCAAGAGCAATACCAAGCTTTCATCAATAACTCCCAGGCACGTAAAAAAGATATTCAGGAGAAAATTGAAGGTATAGAATCGGATTTAAAGATTGCCGAGCCGCAGCTTCAGGAGCTGCGCTTGGAAAAAGAACAAAGTATCGCCGAACTATCGACTTTACAAGATCAGTTTCATGAAATATCAGAAGTACTTAACGAAAAATCGACCGCATACAATCAAGAGAATATTGCTTACCATCAACAGTTAAACAAAGTTTCCAATATTACAAAAGATCTCGAATTTAGAGAGACACAGAAAGATGACCACGAAATCCGTGTTGAGCGAAACAGTGCAGAATTAGTAGAAGTCCAAGAAGCTTTAAGAACCACGATTCCATTTGAGGATGAGGAAGATCAGGATCTTATTGCCATGTATGAGCAGAAGATTGCCCTGGAAGATGGTCTAAAAGAACTGGAAGACAGTTACTATGCAGATAAGCAGAAAATCAATGAGCTCGAAGATGCCCTCACACAGCAGCGTCGTTCAAAAGAACAGAGTGACTTTCTTGTTTCAGAGATTAAAGATAAAAAAACAAGCCTTCAGATCGATCTCAATGCCTTAAAAGAACGTCTTTCTGTGGAATTCAACATTGAGCTGAAAGACCTGATTGAGCGTGAAGATGTGCCTGAGATCACAGAAGACCAAGCTACATTGGCAGCGAAATGCAGTAAACTCAAAAAACAGCTTGATGAATTTGGAACGATTAATCTAATGGCAAAAGAGGCTTTCGACGAGATGAACGAACGCTACGATTTCATTAACAAAGAGAAAGCTGATTTAATCGAAGCAAAAGGCTCCTTGATGGCAACAATAAAAGAAATTGACGATACCGCTCAAGTTCAGTTTATGTTTACATTCGACGCCGTAAGGAACAACTTCGTCAAAGTATTCCGTTCGCTATTTAACGAAGAAGACAGCTGCGACCTTGTACTCACAGACCCGAGCAATCCGTTGGATTCAGATATCGACATTATTGCAAGGCCGAAAGGGAAAAGACCGCTGTCTATCAATCAGCTTTCGGGCGGTGAAAAGACCCTGACTTCAACAGCCTTGTTATTCTCACTTTATCTTTCCAAACCGGCACCATTTTGCATATTCGACGAGGTGGATGCTCCTTTGGATGATACTAATATTGATAAATTCAATAATATCATCCGGGATTTCTCCAAGAATTCACAATTCATAGTGGTCTCCCACAATAAAAAAACGATTGCAAGTACAGATATCATCTATGGAGTAACCATGGTTGAACAAGGTGTATCTCGTGTGGTTGCAGTTGATTTAAGAGAAGTTGCCTAGTTGTGCAACAAAATACACAATAAAATAAGACGGACTCAAGGAATGCACACACAGTCCGTCTTATTTATACGTATCAATTTAAATTTCTCCCGCCTTTAATGAGATTCTTTGCTGCACTATGCAGTGAATTGCCTTAAACCTATTTCCCTTGCAGAAAGGATGGACATAACATACAGCTGATTTTCGCCAATAATTAGACCGCCTTAGCCCCCAAATAAGTGATAATATCGGAGCTATTTTAAGTCCGCCAAATTTATCCGGAAATGACGCAAGGAAAACGCTGTACAGTAAATAATACACGCATCAGTTTTTGCTTAGATAATTTCGAGGACAAATATGCACTGGATAAACAACTATACATGGACTCCAGTCAAAAAAAGAATCTGGAAAAATAGAAAGCCCAGAGTGGGGAACTCTGAGCTTTCGTTAGCAATATATTAACCTATTTTATGAAAAGTATTTGTAATCAAAACGCCACTTTTTTGAATTAATTATAACAATAGTAACCGTTTAACATTTTTTAACATTTAGAATGAATTGTGGACGCGAGCTAGGAATTCTCGAAAAGAGCATGAAGAATTACGGTTCTGAGCCCGGCTCAAATAAAGCTGATCATTACAAAAAAAGCTCGAAGTGGGGAACTCCGAGCTAACCTAACCAATTATTAACCTAAATTTATGAAAAGTCTAACTTATACAACAGCCTCTTTCGCTGTTTTGAATATTAAACGTAAGCCAAGAGCTTATTATTACACAGCCTATATGGATTTATGTGAAATTTGACATTTTTTAACAATTCAATAACTAACTTTAGGAAAACGAACACATAAATAAGTATAATATGGCAGAATACGATTTAAATGAACTCCAGAAAATCTATGAAAACAAAGATGTTTTAAACTATCTGGAACAACATGGCATTCTGGAAATAAAAAAATTCAATGATGTTTACGATTATGAAAAGGAGCTTTACGAGCTCCAAGTCAAGCTCTTAAAGCTTCAATATGAAATCATTGAAAAAGGAAAACGGGTCCTTATTATTTTTGAAGGCAGGGACGCTGCAGGTAAAGGTGGTACAATAGGCCGCGTAACCCAATATCTAAATCCCAAAAAGGTACGCGTTGTTGCTTTGCCTAAGCCAACCGAAGAAGAAGCCGGACAATGGTATTTTCAACGATATATCAAACAGCTTCCCAATGCTGGGGAAATTGTAATCTTTGACCGTAGCTGGTATAACAGAGCTGTTGTTGAACCTGTATTTGGATTTTGCTCCAAAGAACAGCACGAGCTCTTTATGAATCAGGTACCTGAATTTGAGAAGCAGTTAATCGATGACGGCATCATCCTTATCAAATTATTCCTGAACATCAGCAAAGAAGAGCAAGCCCAAAGATTAAAAGAGCGAAAAGAGGATATCCTAAAACAATGGAAAATTGGCGTTCTGGACCAGCAGGCACAGGAGAAATGGGATGTTTATACGGGCTATATTCAGGATCTATTTAAAAAGACAAGCACCAAAAAATCACCTTGGCTAGAGATTACGAAAGATAACAAGAAAAAGGCTCGCCTAGCATCCATCAAACTGATTATCAATGCTCTGGCAGGAAAGGAACAGGAGAAAATAGATTCTTTCGTTACAAGGCACGACTAAAGACCCCTTGATTAGGTGAGGTATTAATTTAAAAAAACCAGAGGAAAGGTATTTCCTCTGGTTTTTTTAAATGTCAGCGTGAATTAGGACACCAAAACCGTCGTTTCTATTTTAGGCCCTGCCGCGTGCACCGAGGGCGGCATTTCATTATTGAATTTTTCAAAATTCGAAATAAACAGTTTCGCCAAGCGTTTTGCCTGCATATCATAAGCCTCGTCATTATTCCATAAGCCTCGCGCATCTAAAATTTGTTCAGGAACATGCTCTCCACAGCTCGTAGGATATTCCAGTCTGAAAATATCGTGCCTGTTGAACTGAGATTCCAGCAATGAGCCATCCATAGCTGCACGAATTAACGACCGCGTATAATTTAGCTTAATACGTCTGCCTATTCCATAAGGACCAGCAATCCAGCCTGTATTCACTAACCAAACTTTGATATTACGATTTTTCTCTAGTTTTGAACGGAGCAAAGCCGCATACCTGGCTGGATGAAGCGGCAAAAATGCCTGTCCAAAACAGGTTGAAAATGCTGCTGTAGGCTCCTTCACTCCTACCTCTGTACCAGCAACCTTTGCTGTATAACCACTGACAAAATGATATACCGCCTGATCAATGGTCAACAATGAAATGGGAGGAAGTACACCAAAGGCATCTGCCGTCAGGAAAAAAATATTTTCGGGTTCACGGCCAATACCACTCATTTCGGCATTTTCCATGAAATCTATTGGATAGGATACCCGAGTATTCTCCGTCTTGCTAATGTCGTTGTAGTCAGGTCGATCAAATTCATCCAGAACAACATTTTCAAGCAGAGACCCAAATCGAATTGCGTGAAAGATCTCAGGCTCTTTGTCTTCCGACAAACCCACACATTTGGCATAGCAACCACCCTCGAAATTGAATATTCCCCTTTCGCTCCATCCATGCTCATCATCACCGATCAACTTTCTATTTCTATCGGCTGATAAAGTCGTTTTCCCTGTACCCGAAAGTCCAAAAAATAATGCTGTCTCCCCTTCTTTCGAAGTATTCGCCGAGCAGTGCATAGAAAGTACATTATGCTGGAATGGCAAAATAAAGTTCAATATTGAAAAAATGCTCTTTTTAATTTCTCCCGTATAACCGGTTCCTGCAATCAATACTATCCTTTTTGTAAAGTCAATCGCGACAAAATTTTCGTTGATAATGCCATATTTGTCCGGTTCTTCAATAAGCAGCGTTGGAGCAGCCAAAATCGACCAGGCTGGTTGAGCACTAGGATTCGGTTCGGGTCGCAAGAACAGGTTATTGGCAAATATACTTTGATAAGCTGTTTCCGTAACAACACGTATAGCAATTTGATAAGCTGGATCAGCCCCTGCAGCACAATCTCTTACATAGATGATTTTATCACTTAGGTGGGCCGCTACTTTCGAGAACAGCGCTTCAAAATTAGCCGGAGACATCCGTTGATTGATCTCTCCCCACCAAACGCTATCTTTTGTTAAAGAATCTTCGACCAGAAACCGATCTTTTGGCGATCTTCCAGTAAATTTTCCCGTGTCAGCAGCAAGTGCTCCCGTATCAGAAAGTCGGCCTTCATGATTTACTAAGGCATGTTCGACCAGTTCAGAAACAGGCAATTGATAAAATACATTTTTCGTACTATCAATTTTTAAATATTTCAAATCAGGCGCGTTTCCAATGTTACCCTTTTTCATATTTTTTGTTTGTTTTAAAATGTGCCCAAATTTAAAGGCATTTTTCGCTAAAAACAAAACTTAATTATCTAAAAATCAAG
>JALAGS010000221.1 GCA_022712315.1 Sphingobacterium sp.
AAAAAGCCGTATTTCTTAACAAATGGTAATGGTAGCTTGCTTAGATCATCCGAACTTTATAAATAAAAGGAAATGAAAAATCAGCAAGTATTACTGACCGGAGTTACCGGTTTTTTAGGTGCACATACGGCCATTCAATTGCTCAATAAAGGCTATGAGGTGATAGGTACACTACGGAACAGAGATCGCATCGCATCGATAAAAGAGGTGATTGGCCAGCATACCGATCATTTGGATAAGCTGCACTTTGCAGTCGCAGATTTAAACGATGCAAGTATCTGGAACGATCTTGCAAAAGGAGTGGACTTTATCCAGCATGTTGCATCACCTTTCCCGGCAACACTGCCCAAGAATGAGGCTGAATTAATTGTACCTGCAAAAAACGGGACGTTAAATATTTTGAGTGCCGCGGTAGACAACAATGTTAAGCGGGTTGTGATGACCTCTTCTTTAGCCGCTATTGCCTATGGTAGACAAAATAAAGAACCCAACAAAATTTTAACGGAAAGCGATTGGACGGATATAAGCAGCAAGAGCGATCTGACGCCTTATTATAAAAGTAAAACCATTGCCGAGAAGGCCGCCTGGGATTTTATCAGACAAGATGCTAGTTCGCTGGAATTGGTTACAGTATGTCCAGGGGCTATTTTGGGGCCGGTGATCGAAAGAGATTATGGTACTTCTGCAGAGATCGTTGTCGCCTTGATGAACGGGAGTTATCCCGCTTTGCCCAAGATCGGTTTCGATCTTGTCGATGTCCGTTCTGTTGCAGATCTTCTTATTTTGGCGATGGAAAGCCCTGAGGCAGCCGGCAATAGGTATATCGCTGCCACAGGGTATTTAACGCTCAAGGCTGTTGCGCTCATACTTAAAGATCATTTTCCGGGACGTAAAATTCCTACAGCAGAATTTCCTAACTTTATAACAAGGATGCTTGCGCAATTTCGCCCCGAGCTCAAACCGGTTTTGTTGGAGATGGTTCGGAGGAAAACAGATATCAGTAAAGCGCAGAGAGAACTGGGATGGAAGCCCATTCCTGTTAAAGAAGCTGTGATCTCCTGCGCAAACAGTCTATTGGAACTACAAATCGTAAAATAATGGAAAAACTTAAGGCTGCACTTGCTTTTGGAGGAATACTTGCGGCAAGCGATATTGATCTGCTTGCTGCGAGTTTTAAATTACGCCAGGTAAAAGCGGGTACCTATATCGAAGAACTCCATGAAGTAGCGTCTGAGATTCTCTTTGTTGAAAGCGGTATCTTACGTTTGCTGGGTGCGGATATATCAGGCAATGATGTCACGAAGCATTTTATCAAGGAGCACCAATTTTTCGCAAATCTTGAAAGTTACTATACTAGGCAGCCGGCTACAGAGGCTATTCAGGCAGTTGTTGCCAGCAAGATCTGAAGAATTATTTGATAACCATTTTAAGTCTTTTAATTGTGGTATTATCTTCTTGTTCTGGTGCACGAATTGCCACAATGAGACAAACGAAAATGGAGCAGCTTGAATTGGGGATGTCTAAATTGCAAGTTGTTAATATTCTTGGATCATCCTATTCAATTGCACAAAAGGAAGCAAACGCCACAGATACTATAGAAGTTATTTCTTACGGGAATTTTCCTTTTGACGACGAGTTCTATTTATTTAGGTTTAAGAATAATAAATTGGAGAAATGGCATCGCGAATTCCAGCCGGCATACAAAGAAATAAAGCCGTAGATTTTGATAGGTAGGTCTGCCTTCATACACTTACATCAATTTATCAAACTACATTAATAAGTGTAGCTATTTTTAGGGGAGATTAAACTTCGGGCATCAATAGCGACGGTAATTTATGTTCGGCGTCTTGCAAGGATGATCTGTATTAAAGATGCTAAACTAGGAAATTTTTGATATTCCCCAAGAATTCTGCTTGATCCATAATTAGACTTCTAAAAATTTACACCAAAGTGGTGTATTTCGCAGCGGAATCACTGTGTATTTTGGTGCGGAATATCCAGAATCACCGTACTCGAATAAATATTGCTATTGTAAAACACTGAAAGATACTTGGGAAGAAAGTAGGATCTTGCAAATGGAAAATTTTTACATTCTTATTCCCAAAACGTTGAATGTATACCAATGTCGGATGAAGTAGAAACGGCACCTTATCAGAAGCATCCTTTAGACAATAAGCAGATCCAACAGAATGATGAAGGGGAACTTAAATTCCCCCCAATAACTTTTTAATACAGAAAATAACTAAGATAGTACCCCCCTTAAAAATCGATTAGCAACATTGGCCAAATATCGGATTTAATTGTTTTTTTTAAGCTAAAAGCTATTCATTAAATATTTCCTTGAGTTTTTTGTCTAAGTATTCATCGGTAGAGGCATCTGCTGCAAACCTGTCAATAATTACTCCTTGAGGATCAATTAGAATTTTTGTAGGTAAGCTAGCTATCCCAAAACGGTCAGAAATAGAATTTGAAAAATCAAATTTTCCATTTTCAAATTTTAGTCCCCTCAAAATATGTTTCCATATATTTATCTGATCATCTTCTACGGCTTTATGCCAAGCATTTTGTGTACGATCGTCATCTGCAATACCGATTACTTCAAAACCCTTGTCTTTATATTTATTATATAATCCTATTAGGTGAGGGTTGCCTTTACGACATGGTACACACCAGCTGGCCCAAAAATCAAGCAAAACATATTTACCACGAAAGTCTGTTAACGCTAGAGATTTGCCGTCAATATCTTTACTTGCAAATTCGAAAGCCTTACTACCGGGTGATCCCCCTTTTTTCTTCGTTATTTCCTTCGCAATTTCCTTCCCATAACCACTTGCTTTTACTTTATCGGACAAGCTCCCATATAATTGTTCCAGTTCGTCTACCTTAGATCCAGTCGTCATGAAACGCATTAAATAAGGACTAATATATGAGTTGGGATTATTTTTGATGAACCCCAAATCTATCTGTCTCATTTTCTCTGTAAAAGGATTAAAGTTCTCACGATAATTGAACGACTCTTCCTTTAGCTGTTTCACTTTCTCATCAAGAGTCTTAAGCTCCTCATTTGCCTTATTATAAAGATCTGTCAATCGATTATATTCCTTAGTAACCTCTTCCATTTCAGCTCTGATCTTCGCTTTACTGGCATTGAGCTCCACCCAGTCTTCTTGTGTCTTTGACCCTGTTACAACGGCATCTTTAAATTTGCCTCTGTGGAGTTTTATGGTCATATTTTTAGGTTCCAAATAAAAATTAAAATAATCCGAATTGTTGGATGGTATTATTTTTTTATCCAGGTATATTGTAGCCATAACCGGTTCATTGACTGATCCTTTAAATACAAATTTATTCCTGTCGATCTTGGCGCTATCCACTACCCGAACGCCTTTTGAATCCGTGTAGCCCATGTAGATATAAGGCGCATTATTTGCTATTTCGCCTTTTAAAGTGAATTTCTGCTGTGCTAAAACCCCTAAAT
>JALAGS010000222.1 GCA_022712315.1 Sphingobacterium sp.
GTATGTAAATATTTTTGTAGCTGTTTAGCTACAAATAAGATGTGTTGGGCCGAAACTAATCCAACATAAAAGCAGAAGGCCTGTATTTCATTACAGCATAAAAGCTATTGGTGAAAGCTTGTACACTTTGATAACCAACTTTATAGGCGATTTGAGAGATCGTGAATTGTTTTGTGCTTAAAAGTTCCAGGCTCTTGATAATGCGGAGCAATTGTTGATATTTTGCAAGTGTCATGCCTGTTTCTTTTTTAAAAAGACGCTCAATTGTTCGGAGAGAAAGATTAGACAACGTCGCGATCTCATCCATTCTGATCGCTTCTGTATAATGATCATGCAGGTGATTGAGTACAGTCTGTAGTCTATTTTCATGGGGGAGTGTAATTTCCAATTGGAGCACTTGTGTGCAAAAATAGGGGAGTTCATTCATCAAGGCCGTTAAGAATATTTTTTCATGTTCATTTTCTTCGATCAGTTTTGACCATTTTTCAGTATATAAAATCATTTCCCGTAGCACTTTGGGCGCCGGGAAGATCTGTACGCGCTGGAAAAATTGATCTTCTTCGGAAACATCAAAAAAAATGACCATAAGTTTAATGCTTTCCGAATGCGAGTTGGTCTTATGTAAAGCACCGGAGGGAATCCAAGCAACGTGATTTTGGGGTAGCAGATACATCTTTCCCTCGACAGTAAGGTATTGAAACCCCTGTTCGACGTAAATCAGCTGCCCCTTCTGATGATGGTGCAATTCGTTGTCGTGAATCCAGTTTTCTTCAAACCATACAAAGGTAGATTTTTGGATGCGCTCAATTGTCAATGTATGATTGGTAAAATTCATGTCGTTTTAAATTAAATCAATGGCAAATTTAATTAAATTTCTAGGGATATCTTTGCAACCGGTCATCAAGTGTTTAGATAAATTTTTAGGATGAAAGAAAATGAAAAAATATCCACAGCTGTCTCCTGGAGCTGGTTATCCGTCTTGGTTGTTATATTAGTTTCAACCAATCTACGATCGCCAATTACAGCGGTGGGGCCTGTACTGGGGCAGATCAGTGAAGATTTACAATTGAATAGTTTTCAGAGCAGTTTATTGACGGCAATTCCGCTTTTTATGTTTGCGAGCTGTTCTGTTGCTGTGAGTCGCTATTCCCATACACAGGGCATGCATCGTTTTTTACTATTTGGTTTAGTCGTGTTGAGTGCTGGAATAATACTTCGGGTATGGGGTAATATTCCGATGCTGTTTACGGGATCTTTTTTAATCGGTCTAGGGATCTGTGTTGGCAATGTCGTGACACCGGGCTATATTAAAACCAATTTTCCGAAGCAGATCGGACTGATGACTGGAATTTTTGCAGTTGCTATGAATCTGACGGCTGCTTTTGCTTCGGGCTTTAGTCCGCGATTGGGCGAGTGGACGGGACTTGAATGGCGGGGCTCTCTGGGTGTTTGGGTGGCCTTGGCATTGTTATCTATTCTGGCTGTCTTCTTTGATGGCCTGAGTAGCCAGAAAGTCCGTACTATAACAAAAAACAAACAAGGAGCAAATGGAATTGGGCATATCTTTAGATCGCGATTAGCCTGGTATATAAGCCTATTTATGGGCATTCAGTCATTAGTATACTATAGCTTGATTTCTTGGTTGCCCAAGGTGCTGGTTGACTATGGTATGCCTTCGAAAGATACCGGCTGGTTGCTGTTTTTGATTCAGATTGCGATGATTCCCATTATGTTCATTGGACCTATTTTGGCAAATCGAATGAAGGATCAGCGTCTTATGGCAAGTCTTGTTGCTATAGGCATGCTGGGAAGTATCTTTATATTTTGGCATTACAAGCTTCAAGGAATTTATGTTGCCGCTATATTGCTGGGACTTTCCAATGGACTGTCGTTTAGTCTGTCCATTCTTTTCTTTACCTTGCGCGCTAGATCAACGGCTAATGCGATCAAAATATCAGGCATGGCACAATCGGTCGGTTATCTGATTGCTGCATTTGGTCCACCGGTATTCGGTAAACTACACGAAATAGATGCTACCTGGAATTCTTCGTTCTATTTTCTCGCTGCAAGCATTTTACTCTTATTGTTTGCTGGATGGAAGGCTGGAGAAGACAGGTATGTAGCGGAAGATTAAATGAAGGCCACAGCAGCTATCGGCATATAGCTATTGCTGATGTCTGCTGTGGCCTTTTGTCATGAGCTCCTTCGAGGCTCGCTTTTAAAGCTTGTAATTAATCCTGGAGGACTGCAAATTCGATGTATGTGGCATTATTCACGTCATGAAAGATCCGTTGGGTAGCTTTTCGGAAATCCGCTTTTGTAGCGGTGTAAGGCGCTAAAAATACCTGCGGATTGCGTTCTGCCAAAGGAAACCAGGAGTTTTGTACCTGAACCATGATGCGGTGTCCTTTTTTAAAGGTATGTGCAACATCTGGCATTTCAAAATTCACCTTTTCAACCATTCCCGGCGTCAGCGGCTCAGCTTTTTCAAAACCATTGCGGTATTTCCCCGCCATGATTTCTCCACGTACCATCATTTGGTATCCGGCCATTGTTTTTCCCTGATAGCTTGGCGCATCGTTGGGATAAACATCGATCAATTTAACGACATAGTCTGCGTCTGTTCCTGTTGAAGAGACTTTGAGAAAGTTTTTGATTGGGCCTACAATCGTCAGATCTTCTGTCAAAGGTTCCGTTTGATAAACCATGACATCGGGACGGCTGGCTGCGAAACGTTGATCATCAACCATATATTCCCGCGTGCGGTTTTGAATCAGCCCACCCTGATGCGGAACAGGTTTATTCGGGTCTGTCACATATTCATCCCAGGAATCTGTACGTTGAACTTTGTCAAATCCAAGTTTTCCCTGCGGTTGGAAGTAGAGTTTTTTTGTTTCTGTATTTTTAGGCGGCCATTGTTCGAAATGTTTCCACTCGTTGGTTCCTGAGACAAAAATATTGGCTTCAGAAGGAGCGAAGTTTCCTTCACCTTTCAGATGATATTTAAAAAATGGCTGTTCAAATTGTTCCTGGTAGGTAATACTGGTTTTTTTCTCAAATTGGATATCACCCAAATAGTTTCCTTCTGCCCGAACCCAGCCGCCATGATACCAAGGGCCCGCCACCAATATCGAGTTGTTTTTTTTGCTTTTATCTTCAATCGATTGATAGGTCTTAAATGTTCCATAGGCATCTTCTGCATCAAAGAAACCGCCGACGACCATCACTGCTGGTTTCACCTCCTGTAAAGAATTGGTGATCACACGAGATTTCCAAAAATCGTCGTAATCGGGATGTTTAAACAAGTCATTCCAGAATTGAACAGAATCGCCAAAATACTTCTCTTTGAGTTCCCGTGCTGTCCCTGCTTCTAAAAAGAAGTTGTATTTGTCGGCTTCTTTGATCTGAATTTTGCTTTTAAATTGATCTGGTGTAATGGGTTTAGGGCGTGGGACACCAAAGGTTGACATAAAAGTGAATGCATCCTGAAGAAACAATACGCCATTATGATGGAAGTCATCGCCGATATACCAATCTGTTACCGGAGCCTGCGGAGAGACTGCTTTCAAGCTTGGATGTGTTTTGACGAGTCCCACAGTAGAATAGAAGCCCGGGTAGGAAATCCCATAGAGTCCAGCCTTACCGTTATAGTTTTTAAGATTCTTCTGTAACCAGTCAAGTGCATCGTAGGTATCCGTGCTTTCATCGATTGCTTTTTTATCTTTGCTGTGTGTAGTCGGGCGTATATCCTCAAAATCACCTTCACTCATCCACTTGCCACGCACATCCTGATAGACGAAAATATAGCCCTCACGCATCATTGCCGGAAAGTTTCCCAGGCTTTTTTTATAGTCGTTTTGACCGTAGGGAGAAACCGTATAGGGCGTTCTATTGAGCAGAACCGGATACTTTTTGGATTTGTCTTTTGGGCTGTAGATAGCAGTAAACAACTTTTTGCCATCTCTCATGGGAATTGCTACTTCGGTCTTTTCATAATGATCTCTAACATAAGCAGAGTCGGCAGCTGTTTGAGCATGTAACTGGCTTGCGCATAAAAGCGACAAAGTTAGGTACGAAATTGTATTTTTCATTCAGATAATTATTTGTTCGGTACTTTCTTTGATGTAAAACTATGATACACCCGGTTTCGTTTTTAGCAATGCTATGGAGACTTTATATGTTAGGCTGTATGCGATACAGTTAAAATTTGTCGTAGCACTAGCGTTGGGCAGGCCATTTTTCCGTCGACAGGTGAATGGTCGTTAGCTGTTGGTTTATAAATGAACGATAGATTCATTGCTTGTATTTAAATTTTAAGCTAAAGGTAGTGCTCGTAAAACCATTTTCCAATTTTATTGTCATATTTATAGGAAATAGAAAAAGAAAAATTGACCAA
>JALAGS010000223.1 GCA_022712315.1 Sphingobacterium sp.
CCATATTATCAATAAAAAATTATTTTTTTCTTTGATATTTCAAAAACATTCGTACATTTGAAATGTCAAACAACAACAGGATGAACAGAACATATACATATTTCTATTTTAACTTCTTTTATTTTAAAAATAAGAGCCGGGATTAGATTGTGTATAAATCATAAAAAATACAAACAAAAGAGTCCCGGTTTAAATGATCGGGACTCTTTTTGTTTAAGGATAAAATAGCAAACAAAAAACAATGAGTTTAAAAATTGCAATACAAGGAGCTAAGGCTTCATTTCATGAAGAAGCCGCATTTAAATTTTTCGGCAGAGAAGTTGAAATTGTAGAATGTGATTCATTTAAGAAAACTTGTGAATTGCTCAAGCAAAGAAAAGTCGATTATATCGTGATGGCGATCGAAAATTCCATTGCTGGGAGCCTATTACCAAACTATAATTTGCTAAGAGATTACAAGTTCCATATCACGGGCGAAGTATACCTAAACATTCAACAGAATCTCATGGTATTACCCGGTGTTAAATTAAAAGATATTAAGCATATCGAATCGCATCCGATTGCCATTCGCCAATGCGAAGAATTTCTTTCAGAACTGGAAGGAGTACGTATCACAGAAGGATCTGATACGGCGGCAACTGCTAAAATGATTGCTGAACGCAAATTAACAGACACCGCTGCGATCGCAGGCACACTGGCTGCTGAGATTTATGGCCTTGAAATCCTTGAAAAGAGAATCGAAACCAATAAAAAGAATGCTACACGTTTTTTGGTATTATCTAATGAGGTTGTCGAGCACAAAAATGCAAATAAAGCGTCATTATCTTTCCAAACGGGAAATACGGTCGGATCTCTAGCAACCATTTTACAATGTTTTGCTGAGCAGAATATTAATCTGAGCAAAATTCAGTCTATGCCTGTCATTGGGAAACGCAATGAGTATGACTTTTTCGTTGACGTGGAATGGAAAAAACAGACTGATTACGAAGCAGCGATCCGGAAGGTTCTCAAACATAGTATCAATTTCAATATTATGGGCGAATATGTCAAAAACGAAAAATTATAATTAACAATAGCGTATACAATTTAAAATAGATAATCAAACTTAACATGAAAAATACATTAGACATCACTCCTTTAAAATCTTGGTTGGACACAGGAGACAAACCTTTAATCATTGCAGGTCCTTGTAGTGCTGAAACAGAAGAACAATTGGTTTCAACAGCACATTTGTTGGCAAACACAGGAAAAGTAAACATTTTACGTGCCGGCATCTGGAAACCTCGTACCCGTCCGGGAGAATTTGAAGGTATCGGTTCAATTGGCTTGGAATGGTTAAAAAGAGCAAAAGAGGAAACAGGTCTTTTAACGGCTACTGAAGTGGCTACAGCAAAACACGTAGAAGAAGCATTAGCTGCAGGTGTAGATGTTTTATGGGTAGGCGCACGTTCGACGGCTAATCCATTTACTGTACAGGAAATTGCAGATGCTTTACAAGGCGTTGATATCCCCGTATTCGTTAAAAACCCAGTGAACCCTGATTTATCGTTGTGGATCGGTGCATTGGAACGTATCAATCGTGCTGGTATCAAAAAATTAGGTGCCATCCATAGAGGTTTCTCTTCTTACGAGAAAACAGCATTTCGCAATGAACCGATGTGGGATTTGGCAATTCAGTTAAAAACTGCTTGTCCTAATCTACCAATCATTAACGATCCAAGTCACATCTGTGGAAACCGTGAGTTATTGCCATATATTGCACAAAAAGCAATGGATATGGATATGCAAGGATTGATTATCGAATCGCATATTGATCCATCTGTCGCTTGGACTGATGCAAAACAACAAGTGACTCCGGCTGCTTTGGCAGATTTGATCGACCACTTGACCTTACGTAAAGCAGCTTCTGATAACCCTTCTTTCGAAGATAAATTAGCAGAATTACGTAGCAACATCGATAAATTAGATGATTTAATCATCCAAAAAATTGGTGAACGTATGAAAATTGCGGAGAAAATCGGAGAATACAAACGCGACAACAATGTTACTATTTTACAAGTTAACCGTTGGGACGAGATTGTTCAAAAACGTACAAAATTAGCAGAAGCGCTTTCATTAGGAAGTGAATTTGCGACAAAATTCCTCGAATTAATTCACAACGAATCTATCCGCAAACAAAATGCGGTTATGAATACGCAAGAACAACCAACAGCAGAAGCATAATGAATCAACAAGTCATCACGCTGACGCATCCATCAAAAACGATACAAGGCACGGTCCAACTCACAGGTTCAAAATCTGAGAGCAACCGTGCTCTTATTATCCAATCGCTGAGCAAAGGACAAGTTGAAATCGCCAACCTTTCTGAGGCCGCCGATACCGTAACGCTAAACCGCGTGCTGCAGATCGCATCAGATCCCCAACCAGGCTATAACACCATTGATATAGGTCCTGCCGGGACAGCTATGCGTTTCTTAACAGCTTACCTCAACCTTGTTAAAGGAAATTTTATCCTTACGGGAACGGAACGCATGCAACAGCGTCCTATTGGTATATTGGTCGATGCAATGAAAGAAATTGGTGCTGAAATCCACTACGAAAAAAAGGCAGGATACCCACCTTTGAAGATCGAGGGCGGACTATTTCAAGGAAAAGACCGTGTCAAGATTAAGGGAAATATCAGCAGCCAATATATATCAGCCCTCTTATTAATTGCTCCGGCCTTAAAAAAGGGACTGACTTTAGAAATTGAAGGCGAATTAACCTCCAGACCTTACGTATCCATGACGTTGGATATGCTCAAAAGTGTAGGAATTCAACATGAATGGACAGACAATGCGATTAAAATTGCGCCGCAGGTATTTGATAAGCAAACAATATATGTGGAACCGGATTGGAGTGCTGCTTCCTATTGGTACGCGATCGTCGCACTGGCAGGCGCAGATGCATCAATAGTATTGCCTGGATTAAGAAAAAATAGTCTACAGGGGGATATTGCGATTGCAAGCATTATGGAACATTTCGGTGTACAATCAAGCTTTGAATCAGACGGATTACATTTAAATAAAAAGCAGATCGATTCGGATAAAACCTTATTCGACTTTAAAGAATGTCCCGATCTCGCACAAACTGTAGTCGTTGTTGCTGCTGCATTAAAACGTGACATATCGTTTATAGGCCTAGAAACCTTAAAAATCAAGGAAACTGACCGCATTGCCGCACTACAGACTGAAATTGCAAAATTTGGTGCAGAACTGATTGAGGATGGCGATACCTATCACCTGAAAACAGCACAGGTATATCAGCCTGAACAAGTAACCTTCGATACTTACGAAGATCACCGCATGGCGATGGCATTCGCACCTTTAGCATTAGTTTTTGACCAGATCAAGATTGCTGAACCTCAAGTTGTGGAAAAATCATATCCTGATTTTTGGAACCATTTGCAGGCACAAGCTTTTATAATTGACTAACATATTTACAACAGGGATTAAATCAATATTAATCCCTGTTTTTTACCTATTATCTCCCAGACAGGCTTTTAGCCTGGGACAAATAATTGTGACGCAATCAGTGGAGCTTAATTGAGTGACGGATCCGTAAATTTCTGTTCTGTCCACCGCTTTACAATTGCATATAAAAGCAAATTTATCTAAGTTTATTGAAATTTAATTTTTATGGCAGGAAATTCATTTGGCGATTTATTCAGAATCAGCACTTTTGGCGAATCACACGGCAAAGCTATAGGTGTAATTATTGATGGTTGCCCTTCAAATATAACAATAGACGAGGAATTTATCCAGTCTGAGCTCGACAAACGAAAACCAGGTCAATCGAAGATCACGACGCAAAGGAAAGAGAGCGATACAGCTCAGATATTGTCCGGCGTGTTCGAAGGAAAATCAACTGGAACACCAATTGCGATTATCATTCCAAACGAAGACCAGCGTTCGAAAGATTACACACATATCAAGGATATCTTCAGACCTTCCCATGCTGATTTCACCTACCAAATGAAATACGGGATCCGTGACTATCGTGGTGGAGGACGTTCTTCAGCAAGAGAGACAGCAGCCCGTGTTGCTGCTGGCGCTGTAGCAAAAAGCTTTCTAAAACAATTTGGCATAGAAATCTTTGCTCACGTCTCTGGAGTCGGTACTATTGAAGCGCCAAATGTTGACACAAAAGACCTAAAAGCCCTTCTTGATCTACGGGAATCAAATATCGCACGTTGCGCGGATCCAGCAACAGCAAATGAGATGGTTGAATTTATCGATTCGGTCAGAAAAGCTGGTGACACTGTTGGTGGACGTATATCAGCTGTCATCAGACATGTCCCTGTTGGATTGGGCGAACCGGTCTTTGATAAGCTGCATGCGGACCTTGCCAAGGCAATGATGAGCATCAATGCCGTACATGGTTTTGAATATGGTTCAGGTTTTGCTGGATCGGAGTTGCGAGGTTCCGAACATAATGATATATTTGTAGCAGATGACCATGATTTAAATCGAGTGCACACACATACCAACTTCTCTGGAGGTATTCAGGGCGGGATTTCAAATGGTATGGATATTACTTTCAAAGTAGCATTTAAGCCTGTTGCCACTATCATGAGAGATCAAGAGACAGTGGATATCCATGGCAACCCTGCTATTGCAAGTGGCAAGGGAAGACATGACCCTTGTGTTGTTTCGAGAGCAGTAATTATTGTGGAGGCTATGGCAGCACTTGTAATCGCGGATCATCTACTTAAAAATCAAAGTTACAAACATGCTGCAAGATAATTATGTCGTAGGTGTTGATATTGGAGGCACACATATTTCTGCCTGTATCATCGACACAAAACAATGGAATATATACCTAGAAAACGTGGCCAGAAACCACGTTTTTTCTCAAGGAGATGCTAAAACGATTTTACACACCTGGGCATCAACTATACAGGATATCATAGCCACTTCACCTACTCCCATTCAGTTCATTGGTATTGCCATGCCGGGACCATTCGACTACGAAAATGGAATATCAGAAATACAGGGGCAAAGTAAGTATGATGATCTTTACAAAAAAGATATTAAGGGCCTTTTAGCAGAAGAATTGGGACTTTCTAAACAATCCATTCACTTTATCAATGATGCTGCCGCCTTCCTACAGGGCGAAATATTCGTACAGAACTTGCAAACAAACAATCGGATACTCGGCATTACCCTTGGAACCGGGCTTGGATCCGCAGTATGGAATAAAGGCGAAAAGGCGTTTGATGCAGCCTTATGGAATAGCCCTTATGAAGATTGTATTTTCGAAGAATTTCTTGTTACGCGATGGTTCGTCAGACGTTTCAAGGAAATAGCAGGAAAAGATGTTACGGGGCTTAAAGAAATTTTGGATAATTATAGGGAAACTGAAGAGTTTCAAATCATCAAAGATGAATACGCTAAACATCTATTTGATTTCATGCAGTTTTTCGCAGAGAAACATGCATCTGAAATATTTATAGTCGGCGGCAATATTGCAAAAGCACTCCCCATTTTCATCGCAGACCGAAAAGAATTTGAAAGATTTCAAATCTACACAGCCATACTTGGAGAGAAAGCAGCTATGATCGGTGCTGCAAGTATATTCAGTTAAGAAAAGATATCAATCCAACCATCAAAATCTTGGGTTCAGTTATTTGAGAAAATATCCATCTATTAAAACATAGATGGATATTTTTCTGGATTAGCTTCATGCATAATTGCATAGACTGTCTCTACCACATCGTCGGAAGATGGTTTGGAGAAATAGTCTCCATCTGATCCATATGGTGGACGATGTGCTTTCGCCGTCAGTGTTCGCGGTTGACTATCCAACAGGTAATAGCCATTCTGCTTTTCTAATATCTCTTGTAAGATAAAAGCAGAAGCCCCTCCTGGAACATCCTCGTCGACAATTAATAGTTTATTTGTCTTTTTCAGCGATTCCGCACACAGCTTCCCTTTATCAAAGGGTTGCAATGTTTGAGCATCAATTATTTCAATAAAGATCCCTAGACGCTCTAATTCCACGGCGGCTTCCTCAACGACACGCAAAGTTGAGCCATAAGATACTACGGTGATATCACGTCCTTCTTTCACGCACTCGGCATAACCGATTGGCACGGTAAATTCACCGACATTTTCTGGCAAGCGCTCCTTTAAACGATAGCCATTCAAACATTCCACAACAATTGCCGGCTCATCCGAGCGGAACAGGGTATTATACATTCCGGCAGCCTGCGTCATATTACGGGGTACACATACATGCAAGCCTCTCAAGGAACCCAAAATTACCGACATCGGCGACCCGGAGTGCCATATGCCCTCCAATCGATGGCCGCGCGTACGAATAATTACAGGTGCCTTCTGGCCGGCAAAAGTACGATAACTTAAACTTGCTAAATCATCACTTGCTACCGTAATACCATATATCAAGTAATCTAGATATTGGATTTCAGCAATTGGACGAAGTCCACGGATTGCCAAACCAAGTCCTTTTCCGATAATTGAATTCTCTCGAATTCCTGTATCAAATACACGGTGCACACCAAGCTTCTCTTGTAAACCTGCAAAACCTTGATTCACATCCCCGATTTTTCCAACATCCTCTCCGAAAGCCAATAATCTTTCGTCACGTCTAAAATTTTCTTCAAAACATAGGTTCAGGACTTCACGTCCATCGACAACTTTAGCTTCTTCACTGTAAACTGCAGATACAGCAGCAACATGAGCAGGTGAATCTACACCATCAGTAAATAACTTTGAGTTATAACGTTTCTCATTAAGTTCTTGCTTCTCCTTGTACCAATCCAATAAGTGCTGGCGTCCCTCGCTATGCTGACCTTTCAGCTCGTGCAATACCTTCCGGACCTGACCGTATACTTCTTTCAAAGAAGGCTCTACCATAGACTGTAATTTCTTTGACGCAAAATCAGCCCGTTCATTTGGGATGCGCTGAAGCAAATCTATTGCCTCCTTCGCTTCGATGCTCAAAGTCTGGATATAGTCGGCCCAAGCTCGTTTTTGTTCTTGACGAACATGATCTTTAGCATGTTGATCCAATTGATCCAACTCCGCTAAGTTAGCAATACCAGAACTTAAGATCCATTCTTTCATTTTTGCTATACAATCGAAGTCAGTCTCCCACTGCAATCTTTCCTGCGATTTATACCGTTCATGCGAACCAGATGAAGAATGCCCTTGAGGCTGTGTCAATTCGGTCACGTGGATCAAACATGGAATGTGTTTCTCGCGAGCAATATGTGCGGCCTGTTCGTACGTTTCACATAACCCCGCATAATCCCATCCCCTCACTTTGAAAATTTCTATTCCATTCGTCAAATCCTCCTTCTGAAAGCCCTTAAGGATTTCTGAAATATCGCCTTTTGTTGTTTGAATTTCATTAGGAACGGATATGCCGTATCCATCATCCCAAATGGAGATAACTGTTGGGATCTGATGTACACCTACAGCATTGATAACTTCAAAAAATACACCTTCAGAAGTAGCTGCATTGCCAATAGTACAGAATGCAACTTCATTCCCTTTATTTGAAAAATAAGATAGATAGTCTAAATTTCTATTCTGTTTATATAATTTAGAAGCAAGCCCCAAACCCAACAATCGCGCCATCTGACCGCCTGTTGTCGAAATATCTGAAAATGAGTTTTTCTGAACCGTTTGATCCAGCCAATTACCTTGATCGTCCACAACACGTGTCGAAAAATGGCAATTCATTTGTCTTCCCGCAGAGGAAGGATCTGCCTCCACATCTGGATGAGCATATAACTGAGAGAAAAAATGGTAGACATCACTGATGCCTGAAGCAAATATAAATGTTTGGTCACGGTAATAGCCCGACCGCCAGTCCCCATTTCTGAACACTTTAGCCATCGCGATTTGTGCCAATTCTTTTCCATCGCCAAAAATACCAAACTTAGCCTTACCTGTAAGCACTTCTTTACGTCCCAATAAACTCACGTAACGACTTTCCAAGGCAGTTCGATAATCATTCACAATAATCTTTTTGAACTCGTCAAAGCTCAAAGTGGAAATAGATTCATTGTTTTGGTCAAATGCAGTATCAAACATATTCTTTTTTGTTTCAACAAATTTAA
>JALAGS010000002.1 GCA_022712315.1 Sphingobacterium sp.
ATAAAGCGCATGTTAAATTAGTTTAAAGCTAAAATAGGATTTTGTTCGTAACTATTAACACTATTATCCGAAAAAACTAACTTCTAGTCAGATGCCTCCTAAATTAAGTGAAAATACAAGCAAGCAAGACCTAGTTGTCTACAGACCGGGAAAACCAACAGCTAACTGTTTTCCGCACTTCGTTGGAGTTCTGTTACTTGAATTATCAGATTTTCGATCATAGCGAAGAGGAGCTGGCGGATAGGCACCTGCATTGACAGCGCTTGTATGAATACTCGTCAGCTTTTTGTTGAACCGGTTGTTAAATTCCGTATGTTCAGCAAGAAATAGAAGTTAGGCATCTGCTTAAGCAGGTGCCTATACCTTTAAAATCAGGTGCCCTTAACGTTTTTTTGCGTATTTTGGTTTTTTGAGCATATTGCTGAGCTCCGCTTCTGAATATGCCTTGCAATATGCAGGAATCAGTTCAAATCCGCAAGCTAGGCGTAGTCCGTTAATATTAAAAAAACGCCTTTCGTAAACTTCCCTGGAAAAGCCTGTAAGTTCGCGTAGTTTTGAGCGAGGCATGCCGTTAGCAAAGCCATGTTCGATACTTTTACGTTTATAGAGATCGGCTAGCTCCTTTTTACTCAGTTTGCACTGATGGGGTGACTGGTGTGCAGGCTTCAGACCTATGGATTGCAAAAATTTATTTAGCGGGATGCCTGTTTTCCAGGTCATTGCCCCTACACTGACCTTCATTTTGGATTCAAGTTCCTTGGTTGTCGGTGGCCGCTTTAGTTCTTTCGCTAGACTCAGGTAATGGTCTTGTATGCTGAATTTGGTTACCGGAATTTTGGTCCCGGCCAAATAACATAAATTATTCCATCCGAATTTTTCTTTGAGGTACCAGACTGATGGATAATTGTCCGGTTTGATACGCATGTAGTCTTTGTAATATTTAATCTGATGTTTTTTGATCAGCTTGACGACTTTTTCTTTAGCCTCGGACTCAGTCATGGTGGTTATTCGAAAATAGGCGTTCAGACCTGCATATTCCAACACGTCTGCCCATGTAGTGACTTTAAAATGGGTAAAGTATGACCGATCGTTATATAGTCCGTTTTTATGGAGACAATCTGAGACCGTCGGAGAGCGATGGTGTTTGATATAAAATTTGACCAGTGAATTTTTAAGTTTGCCAATAGATGGAATCCGACGGTCATTGGGGTCGAAACCTCCTGCCGCAATAAATTTGTTCCATGAACCGAAATATTTAACGATGCTTCCTGTTCGTGATGAAATCTCCCTCCGCATAGGTATGCGGCTATGCTCCTTGTAGAATTTGTTTAATAATGCCAAAAGTTCGAGTCTGACCTGTTCGGGTGTCTTGGTTACATTGGGCTGAAGACCTGCCGCAAGTATAAAATTGTTCCAGCTACCAAAATGGCGCCGGGCAATTGTATTGATATCTTCCATTTCACGGCGAACAGGGGTGCGACCATATTGCCTATAAAAATCTTGAACTTTTGAAAAAGCGTCTTGTATTGTTTTCTCCTCAATAGGTGTCAAATCGTGTTTTTTTTATTTGTTTTTAACTATAGCTTATTAAATATAATGATTTATTTTAAAATCGATAAAGTATTTGCTTAGTTGATTGCTGCGAGGGCGACGTTGGTCAATAGGAGTTGAATGACCCAAAAAACAAAAGCCCCTGCAGGGGCTTTTGTTTTTGGGTAGATATAGGATTTTATTAATTTGCTGTTAATGCAACTGCGTTAAGCTGTCTGGATGTTCCATCAGGTCCTACTGCGACAATATTGTCAAAGATCACGCGTGTGCCTGGTACAATACCATTGAGGGCTGATGACATGCTTGAGCTTAATTGGCCGCCCGAAGTTGATAATACAATTGCATCTGCCCGAGGCTTGGCAATGATCATCGTAAACTTGGTGACCCTGAAAGTAGCATCAAAGTCAAAGTTATCCAGTTTAGCAAATAATGCATTCTGGGCTTTCAATGACACTGTAGCCATTGATCCACCTGTTTTGCCAGCAAACTTGGCAATCGGATCTGGAATGCGTTTCACACGGAATTCTGTCGAACTCAAGGTCTGCGTTTTTCCCGGTGCTACCTCTGCCGAAACCGTGATATGTGCTGTACCCGGCGAACTTACTTTCACGTTATACTTACCACCACCGGCGCTGGAAATACTACCACCGCTCATGCTGACACGGACTTTATCTGTCGGTGTCCCCGGAGCGGATACCGAAATAGGATTGTTTACACCTATATATAAAACGTTCATCTTGTCTGGTGATACCACGGCCGAAGGACGCGCAACTTGGTAGGTCTGTACAGGGGTACGATATTCCTTATACGATCCATCGGTCTGTTTGACTTTGATCACACCGGACCAGGTATAAATTCCTTCCCGGCTGGTATTAACGGAGTAAACACCTTTTCCATCTACGACTTGTAACGATGAACCATTAACTGAAATTGCTGGCTCAGATTTAGAATCTGAAGCGGTTAGGAATACCTCTGCTTTGTAGGGCTGGCCTTGGACTAAGTAAGAAGTCGGTGCAACGGCAACCGCGGCAAATTTGTCCAGGTTGACGACCGCTTGATCCATTTTACCTAAGATAAGTTTGACTACATCGGACTCCGCATTTTGCGCGTCGGTTTGTATTTTGGTCAAAATGGTCATGGCTGCGGTCAAAGGTGTGCCACTGCCAAAATTGATCTCTTCCCAGGATTTCTTGCCATTGACAGCTTTTTCCGGATCTTTTGCTTCTAGTGAAAAAGATACCATCTTTTGTTCTTCAGGAGTGAGAAGGGCCAGCAATTTTGTGCGTGTCGAATTGATCTTGTCTTTTAAGAGGGGTCCCTTTTTCTCGTTGATCATCAGATTTGGGGAAATGTCCTCGTTTTCACGCTGGGCCAGATCACCTTTTTCTTCGTCGTAACCACCGCCCTGTTTGACAAATTCTTCTTTTAACGATCCGATATACTGGTTGAGTTCGCCAATAATAGCCTGCGCTTTTTTGGCCTTGTCATAGATCGGCTTCGCGCGTGCGGGTTCTTCTTTTAATTTGGTGTTTTCGAATGCGGCAAACAGCTGCTGAACGGCTGTGCTCACATTCGATTTGGATGTTTCGAGACTGTTGTTGATATTTTTGAATGCATCCAAGATGGAATCCGGTACATTGAGCGCCAATAAGGCGAGCAAGACCAGATAGAGGATGCCGATCATCCTTTGCCTTGGAGTTTCTCTTCCTAATGCCATTGTTTTTGATTTAAGTAATACAAGAATTAATTACACACGCGGCTGATTCATCGCGCTCAGCATGTTGCCGTAAATGGCATTCAAGGCATTGAGGTTTTTCGCTAGCTTGCCCACTTCATCTTTAAATGCTTTGGAATCATCCAGCGATTCATTGAAGTTCTGCATGGTGAAGCTCAGGTTCTCATAAAACTTGTTCATCGACTGTAAATGTGATGCCGAATCGCGCAATTCACGTTCATACATCGCATTCAGTTGGCTTAGGTTGGTTGTTAAACTTCTTACTTGTTCGTGGTAGTTGGATGTATCGCCCGAAGTATTCGACATCGCAACCAGATTTTCAGACGCTTTTTCAAACGCATGGCTTAGGTTGTCAAATTTGGAAGTCGCTGTTCGGAGCTTATTTGTAAACTCTTCCGTTGCTAATGAAACATCAGAGAGTTTGTTAATGGCGGATACTTTTTCGCTAAAATCGCGCAGGCCGCGGCCCAGATTTTCAATACTTGCAGGCTCGATGTTGGCATCGGCAAACATTTTATCTAAAGCTGCAGTTGCCGATGGCCCTGCCGGTTGCGCGATTACTGTTTTGCCCCTTTGCGGAAGTTCACCGTTGAAATTGTCGTCCAATTCAGGATAGACTCGGGTCCAGTCTGGTTCTGGTGCTGGCGGATTGAAACCCATTAAAAAGAAAAGGAAGGCTTCTACGCCTAAACCGATTCCGATCATATAATTGGCCGTTGTACCACCAATATGGAGGATTTTAAACAGTACCCCAATGATAACGATACTCGCTCCCCAGGATATGGCCACATTCAGCCATCTAGAATTGTCTTTTTTCTTGCTCATTGTTTATCTATGTGTTTTGGTTTAATTTTTTTGGAAAGTTTGATGTTCCTTATCTTTAAACTTCTTTATAAACGGAGAATACCTTTTATATAGTATGTTTAAATAATGCACTATATAAAGTTAGTCACCTGTGTGTCATTGGCTCTTTGGACTCAAAAAACATACCAAAAGGCTGTTCGACGATAGTCAAATCTGTCAATAGCTGATAATTTAAGTTAAGCTGATGAAGGTGTTAGCCAATTTCCTATAGAAGTAGTTCAGACCGCATATCTTTCGGTCTTGAAATATAATTATATAAAAAAAGGTTTTCAATCGGGGAGATGAAAACCTTTAAATAACCAATTATAAACCTAA
>JALAGS010000224.1 GCA_022712315.1 Sphingobacterium sp.
AGGTAAGGCCTATACCCTTTAATTATGACAACTGAATCAACAGATTCATTACATCAGAAACGAGATTTACAAAAACCTTCACCCAAAGCAACGAGAAACCAATTCGTATTGACGAAACTTTATTGAGGAAACATACTATTTTGCTTCGATAACATTGATGCTAGGTGCAATTTGTTTTAATTTATCAATAAATTGGGTTGGATTTTCCGGATCAACGAATATATCATCAATCACATTATAATGCAGAATCATTCCCCTTCTATAGGGTCTTAAAACGGTGAATCTCATCGATCCAAACCAAAATACCTTATCAGCTTCAACTTTGCGAATGGAGTTGACATCAACAGAATCTGTTCCCCAGATACTTTTAATAAACAGTTTATTGTCTTCAATCCAATAACGTTTATAGAAGAAAGTGAAATACCAGGTTAATGCAAATACCGCAAACAATAAAAGTGCCCCCGTGTAAAGTCCTTGTTCCAAGTCACCATATGATACCATGGCAATAAATATAATCATCCCAGCCCCCCATATATAACTACCGAAGGGTATGTGGGTATTAAAAACTTCTTTCATAAAATCATGAAACGCCTGTAACCTTAATTATTTTTCAATTAAAAGAATAAAATCAATAGGTTCTATCTTCTTATCATTTTACTTCAATATTTGGGTTAAGATCCAATAGTTGTTTTAGAAAACCGCTATCCTCTCCAACATTTATAAATAGCTCTTCAGAGCCATTAAGATATAATTTCATACCCCTGCGATACGGGTTCCAAAAATAAAGACGCCCATTTTTTATTAGCCAATCGACTTTATTCCTTTCAACTCTACTAATGGTCTCCAAATTTATTTGCTTGGATTTTATCACTCCTCGGATGAATAACGTTTGATTCTCAATCCGATATTGGGTGTAAAAGAAGACACAACACCACATCGTTGCGATGATAAAGCCTATAAACAGCGTACCTAAATACCAGTATTGATTTGTTGAATCATAAGACAATAAGACTGCAAAAAGAATCATTCCGAAGGTCCAAACGTAACTACCAAAGGAAATATAGGGTTTGAAGATTGAATTTCTCATTATAATTTTTAATTTATTGGTTTAACAGCAAATAGCACTCCTCCTTCTATTCTCCTCCTGTTGGAGTTCCTTGATTCGGCTCGCTTCCAATTTCTTCGTCTATTTTATCCGGTTTTGGCAGTACCCTAACCAAAACTTTTTTAAGATTAAACGGAATATTATTTTTATCCACTTCACTCTTGTCCAAAACCAAACTATTTTTGATTCCCAAATAGGACATTTTATATACTTCAGTGGTTGATGAGCCTGATAAAACCAAATTATTTCCATCGATCACATAAGTATAATCTGTCTTATTGATTGCCAAATTATTCCGTCGCTCTTCTACAGTAACCTGATTGCCATGAAAATTAAATGTTGCATAATTTCCGTTATCATTCGGTTTATATTCAAGATAGGATTTAAAGGCCAACACTCCTTTCTCATTTACCTGCTGTTCGGCAATAATCCGAACATACCATAGCCCTGAGATTTTATCCAATTCGGCCTCCTCTTTTTTACAGGAGAAACTGAAAAAAGCAAAACTTAAAAACGCCAGAAAAACAAACTTACTTTTCATAATAATCTACTTTAAACAACAATCGGTTAATATCAACTAGAAACTACACAAAAATTGAGCAGCCAGCAAGGCTAAATCGCTAGCTGCTCAATATCATTATCTCAATTGGAATGTCATTACAATATCGGGATTTTCGACAGAAGCAACACTTCCATACAATATTCCACCGTCTAAATAATAGTCTAGTTTAAAACTATTCTTCAATAAGAACGAGTGCATTTGATCCAAAATAGCTGAAGTATAGCCTCCTGAAGCCGCAGTTTTCAACGTGCATTTATAGGTACCTGTAGCTTCATCCAACGTATAGTTATACACGATTGTTGTCAACCAACCCGAACTGCCGCCGTTTTGGCTTGAGAAACCTCTAAGTTCTATTCTTGAATTGGCAACATCCCAACCTAATTCCATATATCCTGAATTGAACACGTAGCCCGTACCAGAAGCCAATCCATTGTGGAAACGCTGCAAAATGGTAAGACCACTGGCTGATGTTCCTGGATAATATGTTTTATAAGGACTTCTCATGCCAACATATTTACTGCCCATCAACTTAAATAATGGTAATATTGGCTGAACTGAATTCTTAATCTCAGATTTAGCACCTTTACTATCAACCAGATACATCTTCCCATTCTCTGCCAATATGGAAACATAAGTAACCCCTCTATAGGTCAGTCCCCCATCTATAATCGTAACGCCATCTAATGCAAATGCATACTTACCTTTCACTGCAGATGTGGTACCATCCGCCAATAATGATGCAAACTCGATACGTTTTCCATTGGTATTATTGCTCAATGTATTTACAGTGACAGCCATTTTATATGTACTATTTCCATCAGCAACATCGATATATGGATTAGCATTGGTTTTAAAATAATCCACGGTATTATCCAGTGATTTCTTGAGGTTACCAGCTTCGTAAGCAGATTTTTCGGCTGCTGTTGCTTTTATTAATACAAAGGATTGTCTAAATCTTTTTCCAATGAAACCAAGTGTATCTCCTTTTGAATAGGCAAAAGCAAACTCGAGATCACTTTTGTAACCGTCACGTGTCACCCCATTAAATGTTGACGAACTTGGATCATTCAATAACGAGATATAATTAAACGTATCGAATATCAGCGTTGCCCCATTATCTTGCTTTATACGATAATTTGATTTGGCAGCCGTCGTTGCACTTGTAGCCGTCAAATCAGCCATCATATTGACCTCCTGTTGGCCATTAAAATTAAGGTAAAATGAATATCCTCCACCCAGACCAGTTCCTAAAACGGCTTTCCAGCCGTTTGTTGCAGTCTGCAAAACAAAGGAGATCGAATCGATCTTTTCTTTCATTCTAATTTCAGGGCGTTCGCCAAAAGTCAGATCGTCATTTTCATTTTTACAAGCTACCATAGCAACTAGCAATAGTAGCGGATATAAGAGTTTATTTAACTTCATTATAATGTCTGTCCTAAAGTACCATACCAATAGTTCGTTGCATTGCCTTTGTCATAAAAGGCGCCCAAATTATTATAATCAACTGGATCTACATTTGCATTTAACCAACTTGCAGTAAACACTTTATTCGAAAAATATGTCAATAAACTCGAATTAAAAGCGCCCGCAATATTATTTGCATTTTGGTAATTTCCTGTAGTTCCAGCTTGATCTGCTTTGGTTAATTTTAAATCACCGGTAGATTTATCATAAGTGTAGGAAAATGTAAAATCGGCATCAAAAGTACCGGATGCAGATGTGTAATTGACACGGATAGTTGCCTGAGTAGATGAATCAAAGCGAACGGATATGTTATTCAACGTTCGGTTCGAAGTGGCTAGACCTGCTCTTAAAGCACTATAAGCGGTCGAAAAAGCACTTGAAATACCATACTTCGTATAATAGGCATTGGAGAGATTCATCGTCACTGTTTTGTACAAGTTTGAGACATAGGGGCGGATACTTAACGAATTATCTGTCGGAGCAGTTCTTTTCATATACTCTTGAACTTCCTTCTGTAATGCTCTGAAATCCACTTTCAGCCCTGTGGTGAAATAATTGACAACATTCGCCTCTTTCTGCTTCAACTTGGTTTTACCTAATGTGGATGAACCGCTTGCGTAGTCGTCGTACCATGCCTGTCCTTTTACCAATAGATGGGCAGCAACCTCAGCATAGTCTTCCGTATATTTACCCATCGCATAAGATGTTACGAAACCATACTTCTTTGCTGTATCTGCAGGTATCTTCGCCCAATCGGCATTGTAATCAGCTTTGGAAATCGACTCGAAATCTGTAGGAATAGCAACCAATTGGTTCAAAATATGGGTAAACTCATGATGAATTACCAAAACCCCAAAATTAGGTGACTGTGTATTTAAAGAATATAGTGTAACCCGCCGCCCCGCAGCTGCTGTTCCAGCCACACCTGTCCCATCTGTAGCCAATGAAGGCGACCCAAACAACACCCATTCTTTGGGTACATAGCGTTTTATAAAGGTTTCGCCCGCAACTTTACGGTAAGGTAAGATATAGCTTTCTAGTACCGCAGTCATAGCGGGTTTCACCTTATCCACATAAATTGGCGTCACATTCCGTTCTGCATCGTGATAATATCTGTTGTAACGGTACACAACATCAATATTATACTCATCAAGAAAAGTAGTTTTCAACCACGCATCCAATTCTGTATTGGTTTGAGGATCGTCGTCATTATAGTTTGAAAAGTCTACCTTTTTAACTACTTCCTTCTGACAAGAACTGTAAAGGAAGATAGCCAAAAACAAAATCAATATTTTACTTAATATTTTCATAATCTAGTTATCTAGGGTTTAATTCTACTCCGGCCAATTTAACTTCTTCCGGAAGTTGGAAAATTCGTCTTGGATCGCCAGGCTTCAACTCTATAGAGGTTTCTATTCCCTTCGCGTCAATGACATTGTGTACTACGGTCAGATTTCTTCGAGCGATATCAATCCAACGTAGACCTTCCTGTAAAAATTCAGCTTTTTTTGCTGTCAGTACGGTTTGCACTAACCCTTTTTTCGGGTCTGCTTCACTAAAAAATGCCATGATCTTAGGAAGTGTTACCTGATGTGTACTGGGTACATAATTTCTAATTTTTGTGCTATAAAATGTATTCAGGTCGTCTAATGATGCCTGATAATTTCCTAGCTCAGCATACGCTTCTGCTCTATTTAATATTGTTTCGTCCAATGTCAGCAGCGGTTGCATGATATAAGGGAATCCGATACCAGGTCCGGTATAGAAGAAGTAATATAACCATTTATACGTTGTATAATTTGCGGTGCTGTATGACAATACTTTGTTTGCCAATGTTCCCCCAGTTACATTAGGTGTATTAAACATTGCTGTTAATGCTGGGCCATATCCGTAACGAGGGCTTTCATTATAAGTCCAGGTTGAATAACAGTTTGCCAACAACAAGGTAGATTTCACATCTGATTTTGTAAATCCTTCTCTAAATACAGCACTTTCCTGATTTTGCATTGTTGTATTTATGGGTCTCAATTTCGTTAGAAAATCTCCGCCCGAAGCTAGGGTCGCATGGTCAACCGCCTTTTGCCACTCTCCCAAGAACAAATACAAACGAGAAGCAAAGGCATGAGCTGCTTCAGCTGTGAAATGATATTTGGGTATTTTATAGGCTGTTGAAGACAATAAAGGCAATCCTTCTTCCAGATCTTTTACGATATTTTCATAAGTTGATTTAACGGTTCCACGCTCATATTGTTGTAATACCTTCTCACCCGGCTTTGTGACATACGGAATTCCAGGCGAATCATTTGCGCCACCGATTTCATAATTTTTAGCAAAGAAAATAGCCAACATATGATGTACATAAGCACGTGCAACTAAAGCCTCCCCTTTATATGGATTAGCTGCCGCACCCAATTTATAAGTTTCTATTGACTCTAATGCTTGATTTGCCGCCGATATAGCTTCATAACAACCGTTCCAATAATTACTAGACGTATTGGTTCCTGCACCAATAATATCTTCCCAGGCATATGGTCTATCACGTGTATCTACAGAGTTTCCTACTCCCGGTCCTTTATCAACAGCATTGTCCGATGCGGATTCTGCAAAAGAAAGATAATCAGCAGAAGGGTACGCGGTGCCAACCAATTGGGCAACTTTTTGTACTGTATTTATCTCGGTTCGGTTATCCGGTTCTTTATCTAAATATTTATTACAAGAAGCCAATAAAACTAGGGCTCCGATAACTCCAATGTGAATTCTATTAAAATTTTTCATTTCTTACTTATCTTAAAATCCTACTTTTAATGAGATTGTAACCTGTTTTGGAACTGGTAAAGCAACGCCTCCTGTAGCAAAAAACTCAGGGTCCTGTCCGTGCAATCTCTTATCCGCCATAATTGTCCAAATGTTATTTGCAACGACGTTAATACTTGCATTAGCAATACTCATACGCGAAATAAATTCCTTTGGCAGCGCATATCCCAACGATATATTTTTCAACTTAATATAATCGCCGTCCACTACACGTTCTGTGGAATAATTATACGCGTTATAAGGATATGCAGCACTTACCTGTGTACCAGATGCACTAACAACATTGGTTGCCGAAATTGGATCTAACAAAGCCGGTATCGTTGTTTTTAGCTCATCTCCCGGCATGATCCAACGGTTTAACATGTCTTTTGTCATAACAGACATATCATCATAAGAAGATCTGATCGAAGGTTTTAGACGTAATTTGTTCCCCGCAGAAAAGGTCAAGAGACCGGAAAGTGTAAAACTTTTATACGAAAATGCGTTGAAGAAACCTCCCGTAAACGTTGGTTCAACGGGGCCTTCATACTTTAAATAATCTAGGATTTGACTCTGTAGATATACATTCGTTGTCTTGATACCATCCGTTCCAATGAAAGTTGGATATCCATACTCTGGATTTAAACCGTCAAATTGAAGAGAAAATAAGCTACGTTGTGAGTAGCCTTGCACAGCTCCACCAGTATTTGAAACTGCCCGCCAGATATTGGGGTTAATATCCAAACGCGTGATTTTATTCTTATTAAAAGCAAAGTTAAAGTTGGTCTTCCACCTAAAATCTTTGGACTTAACAGGAGTACCTGTGATAGCGACTTCAATACCCTTTGCATCCATATCGGCATAATTGGCTGTCTTTGTATATTCGCCGTCAATACCTGAAGTTTGAATTGAACCTAAAAGGTCATAACTCTTTCTCTTGTACAGATCGACTGTTAATCCGACCTTGCTTTCGAACAAGCCCATATCAAAGCCTAAATTGAACTCGTTCATTTTTTCCCAAGTCAATTCTTTATTGGCAATATTGGATATATAAGTTAGCGTTTCTTGATCCACAATCTCGCGACGTCTCGCTATTTGATTATAGAACACCGCTGAAGAATTTGTTGCATTACCCATATTGGCGACCATACCATAAGTCGCACGGACAGATAGATTGCTTAAGAATAAATCTTTCGGCCAGAACTTTTCTTCATCAACATTCCATTTTCCCGAAACGTTCCAGGTAGGCAACCAACGTGCTGTGCGCGATTTACCCATTTTATTAGAGCCATCATAACGGACGGTTCCATTGACGGAATACTTTTGTTTATATGCATAGGCTGCTCGCAAACTATATCCATTAAACCGGGTAAAGTTGTATCCCATACCATAATAAGGTTTGCCCTCTTCTCTTGCTTCTTTAAAATATTCATATGCTGGAACCGCCAATCCTCCGTTCTCATAGGAATATCCAACGCCATCAAAAAATTCAGCTTGACGGTCAGTTGTAATCATTTCCATATTAGCGAAAACATTGACATTATGTCCTCCATTAAATTCTTTATTGAATTCTAAATCCTGACGGAAATAATAATATTTTAAATTGTCGTTATTAATTTTATAAAACCCACCCTCTGGCAAAACACTGATAGGTAAATCGTTTGGAAAAGCGGGGTTGTTATATAGCTTATCATTTGAGCCTACTATGGTCGCATCCGACATCGCTCTAAAGGACTGTACATAGTTTGAGTTCTCTTTTAAAAAGGTTTGATTTTCACTTTTTGAGAAACGATACGCTCCCGTAACAGAGTATGAAAGGCTAGGAATAATCTTATATTTCAGCGCGCCCTGCACTTTGAAATCGATCATACCAAGTTCCATATAATTGTTGTTCACCTCATTTAGGATATTAAATGGAGCATAGTCACGTGTAAAATACTCAAGATCACCATTCTCGTCATAAGGTGTAATCAAGCGACTTGTACCAAGAGCGTAATTATAAGGATTGATATCATAACCTCGATAGTAAGACCCGTATACAGGATCTGATTGTTGATTTACCGTACCAGGTGTCTTTTGTTGTCGAATAGACCCATTTCCTAATACTTCGGCGCTGAATTTGTCGTTGAATTTATAGTTGGACCGAAAATTACCTGTAAATCTTTGGACGTTATTACCAATCGTCATCCCAGGATCTTTCAAATAAGAAACAGATGAATAATTTTGAGTCTTCTCAGTACCGGAAGAAACGCTTAAGGAATGTTCCTGAACAAATGAATTTTTGAACAACAGATCAAACCAATCGGTATTTGCATTTGCGTAACGTGTCAAGAAATCGACCTGACTTGGAGCATCATTTCTAAGTCCATATGTTTTCGTTGTCTCGTCATATTCATACAGCTTATTGTACATTTTATAAAAGACTCCACCATTCGCCCCTCTTGAAGCATTTGGAATTTGGTAATATCCCTTATTCTTCAACTCTATCATGACCGCCATTTGGTCATATGAAGTCATTACATCAAAATTATTATAACTAGGCTTAATATAGGATGTAAAATTCCCCGTATAGCTAACATGCGGTTTTCCTTCAGAAACCTTTCCTTTTTTGGTGGTTACAACGATTACTCCATTCATTGCCCGCGCACCATACATCGCTGTTGCTGCAGCATCCTTTAAAATATTAAAACTTTCGATATCGTCAGGGTTGAGCCCTGCAACAGAAGACCCTAACAGCGTATTCATATCTCCGGTTGATAACTGCTCATTGGAGATATTAACCACGTCTTCTAAAATAATACCGTCGATTACCCAAAGTGGCTTATTATCCCCTGATAATGAAGTTGCTCCACGCACCCGAATCTTCGGTGCTGCCCCAAAAGTTCCCGAAACATTTTGAAGGGAGACACCCGCGACTTGTCCTTCGAGCATTCTAGAAACATCAGGTACCCCGGCGCGCTCAGCATCTTTGGCATCTACCCTGGTCGCAGATCCCGTAAAAAACTTTCTGTCAATATTTTGATAACCAGTTGCAACCACATCAACCACATCCAACTGATTATCAAGTGGCTTTAAAATAACAGTTACACTAGTACGACCTCCTACAGAGATTTCGGTTCCAACATATCCTATATACCGAACAACTAAAGTCGAGGTTAAAGGAGCATTGATTTTAAAACGTCCCTGCTCATCCGTCTGCGTAGAAACTGAGGTTCCCTTTACAGTAACTGTAGCGCCACTCAATCCTTTTCCGTCTTTATCAGTGACTGTACCTGAAACCGATTGCTGTATGGCCAATGGAACCGTCAGACTGATATTCTTTGAATTACTATTGACCGAAATCGTATTGGCAATAATCTTATATTCAATATTATTGTTTTTCAATACAGCATTCAACGCTTCCTCTACGGAGGCATCCTTCACGTTCACTGAAATCCGGGCCTTGGAATTTAGGTTTTCGCTGTATAGCACACGTAGATGGGACTGCTTGGAGATGGCAGAGAGCGCTTCTTCAATGCGGGCATTGCGCATATTTAATGTAACTTTTTGTGCCGTGCTCTTCGCATGCACGCCAGTTACAAATGCAAATAGAAGACATGTACTAATTTTCATAATACGTAATGGTTTGCAAAATCGTGGGTCTTGAGGGATCAAGGACCACCTTTTGCTAAGTGGTAAGTTATTCATACATTTACACTTTGTGGTTAATTGGGGTTTAATTGTTCAATCTTTAGATTTAGGGCCTGATGATCACATCTTTTTCTGAACAGGGATGCGCCAACATTCCTGTTCTCTTTTTTGGGCCAATGTAGTTTTTGTATTATTTTATCATAGGCATATCGTTTTTTTTCAATTGGGCTGATTAGGTTCTTGTCGCAATAATGAGTTTATTCCCTTCTAGCTCGAATTTAAGATTGCTTACATAAGATAGCATCTCCAATACCTGAGACAATTTTACGTCACGTTCGATACTTCCCGTATATTCCTTGTCGAGCTGTACATCTCCTCGGAATGTAACATCAAGATCATACCAGCGCGATAACTGATGCGCGATATTCGTTATCGTTTCCTTTTTAAAATAAAACTCATTGTTGTGCCATGCAAGATCATGTGCTAAATCGGCCTTCCCTTTGACTAAATTGTCCTTAAAAGAAGATGCATATTCACCAGGGAATAACTCTACATGTTGATTATTTTGCCATACCTCAACTCTACCCTCAGCCAAGGTCGTACGAACTAGATCTGAGTAGGAATTAATATTAAAATGTGTACCCAACACCTTGATTTCGTTTCCTCTGGATTCTACTATAAAAGGCTGCATTGCATTAGGTGTAACTTCAAAATAGGCCTCGCCATCCAAATAGACTCGACGTTCTTTTGCGGAAAATTGCGCCGGAAATTTCAATTGAGATAATGCATTCACCCATACTTTAGTTCCATCCGCTAAGGTCATTTTATAAAAACTTGCTTTTGGAACAATCAAAGAGTTATACTGCAACGGAATTGGTTGATCGGTTTGCTTAACGACCAATTCATTGCTGTTTCCGATTAAGTTATTATTTTTTGTCAAGGTTTTAGAGGAATCACCATTTAAAGAAACCTTTGTACCGTCAGCGAGAACTAATACTGCACCACTTGTAGCAGGTGCTATATCTTGCTTTTTTGAAACTATTACACGCTTATCCCCCGAAAGGAATGAATCAAAATTACCTTGCCATAATAGAAAACCTCCTAACAAAAACACAATGGATGCTGCAATGCCCAATGACCATTTGCCGAAAGATCGTCCATTTCGTTTTTTATTATTCAACTTATCCCATGCTTGATTTCCATTCAGTTGTCTAACGATGGATAAATCTTCTTCAATATTTTCTGCTTGACGAAATGATTCCAAAAATCGTCTATTTTGTAGACTGGAGTTCAACCATTTATCCAGTTGACTTTGTTCTTCTGCCGTAAGCCGACCGCTCAAGAACTTTTGGATAATTTTTGAAATATGCCCTGTGTTTTCTTTCATATATTACACTAAAGAAACGCTGGACAAAAAAAGGGGTGACAAGAATTTAAATATTTTTTAATAAAAATATAACAAGGGGGATAAATTCAGGGTTTAATCGTTTTAACAGCATTTTCATACCACGCTGTTTTTGTGTTTTCACAGTATTAATACTAATTTGTAGTTCTTTCGTAATCTCCAAATTAGACAAACCTTCCAGATAGCCTAAGCGAAAAACTTGCTGACAGGCAAAAGGCATCTCTTCAATGATTCTATAAATCTCTTGAATAACCTCACTATGGATCATATTTAGTTCTAAAGCTGTATCGTCTTCCTCTGTAAAACCTACTACGTTCCAGTATTTTTGACGAACTTTTTCATGGCGAATGTGGTTATAACAGGCAAATCTTACTGAACTGTATAGGTAATTTTTTATTGCAATCTCATTATCACTAACTTGATCAGTATTTTTGAAATAAGCAATAAAAGAGTCTTGTACAAGATCTTCAGCTATAGTAAGATCACCCAATATCTTCCATGCAAAATGACATAATCCATTATAGTGTGTTTTGAATAATACTTCTTCTTTCTGCATCTTTAGCTCTCTCGTTGCCACTTATTGTATTCTATAGGTGGATATTTAGGACATACAAGCACATCTCCTGCGTTGAGATGTTTAATAATTGTGCTATAAAAATGGCTAATATTTTTTATTATTTGCAAAAAAATAAAAAATAGGACTCAATGTTCTATTTTTAACACCTATAAATAGCTGTTCTTATTAAAATAAGCTACAAAAGAAAATCGCACTAGAACGATTAAAACGAAACATATTGAGATAGCGATAAAAGATTGACTAAAAAAAAGAATCTTTCGCTTAACCCTAAAAGAAAGTAACAAAAACTAACAGCTTTTTTCAAAATTGACAAGAATATGCACTGAAATCTTTATAAAACAATGGCCCCTCCAAATAATCTTTGGAAGAGCCATTAAACATAAACAAAAACTATAATTTTATCCTACCGGAACATACTTTACAGTTTTCTCCGGGTTTTCAAAATAACCATAAGGATAAGCGGAAGTCGGATTCACATAAGTCATCTTTTTGACCTTTACGCCTTTTATACTAAATTCCTTATAGAATTCTAATCCTGTCTCTGTATACACGTAAGAATAGATATTCTCGTCGGTTACATCATCAAATACAAAAGCGCGATTCATATCACTGTAAATATAGGCCTCATAGCTCTTTCCTCCCACTTCTACGGCATATTCAAAGAAAGAATCAAATAGTTGAGCTGTTTTCTGCATTTTCTTGATCAATGCTGCCGGATCAGATTTTATCGGAAGCATCACAACACGGTTATAAGTCTTCCGTCCTTGGAGAACAACTGAATCTGCAGTCGCTTTCAGTACTAAAAACTCAAAATCTCCCTTTGTCCCAGAATCCACGGCTCCTTCTTCTGTATATCCTCCTGGAAGTGCAAAAAAATGAATAATCTCGTTGAACGTATCAAAAGTCAAAATAGGTCCTGCTCCAGGATATACCTTATAGGTGCTTACTTGTGTTATGTAATCGGTATGTATATTTTTATGCACATAGTCCGCCTGAAACTCAACACGGTCATCGGAGGTAAACTTTGTAAAAAGATTATAACCTCCAAATTCCAAATCTTTACTCGGATAGTATTGCATAATCCAGCCGTTCGGATTTGATTTTAAAATTTTGTATGCATTATCTACGCTTGCATTCAACCGTTCTGTTGGATTATCTTCAAAGAACCGATCACGCTTTTTGTCACAACTTGTTCCCAACAAAAGCGATACAAACATGGCTATATAAATTGAATGAAATTTCATAGTCTTTTATTTATTTGATTTTAGTTTGATCAAAATCACCTAATTTCGCTGTCCTATCGAGGATATTTTTCCGAAGTAAATCCATGTCAATTCCCCATTTATCCTTCATGTAAGTTTTTACGATATTGAGTTTTTTCTGCACCAACGCCCTACCTGCGGCCGTGGATCCTGGAGCCGTCAATATCGCATTAAATTCCTCTTGGCTTCGGGTCACATAATATGAATAGAGTTCAGCGTAGTCTTCTACCGCTTCTTTTGAAGCATACGGTGAGATAAATCCATCAGCCACAGCTAAACCTATATTCGATTCCGAATAGGTCTGTCCCCACTCATCCCCCACATAGGAAGTCCCTGTAATGCTATTAAAATCGGAAGGAAATGGTTTTGTCTGGTTCAAAATATGTTGGAACTCGTGATGTATTGTTTTGAAGTAATAATAATTTAAATAATCTACGTCACTTCCACTTTCTTCGTCCAGATTTAACAAATTATATAGGGTCATTTTGGTTCCGTTTTCAGCAGTTCCCAATACCACATTCCCGTTATTCATAACCGAGACTGAACCGATATAATTCAATAATTTAGGAAAATAGCTTCGAATGAATTGTTTGCTCCCTGTTAAATCATCATAAGGTTCCAGCCCTAAATATTGGATTAACCGAGTCATGCGAATCGAGGCATCATAGGTAGCTGGTACCAGATTATAATTCATATCCGATTCCTTATCCACATATTTATATAAGATATCTATGTTGTAAGGTTTTGTAATATTTTCATAGATATATTTATCTAAGTCATTCAGTGTTAACTTCGAATCGATGAAAACACTGTTTGGATCTAGCTTATCTTCCTTTCTACATGAAGCTAGAAAGGAAAGCATTAAACCCGCATATATTAAATTTTTAAAAATGTTCATCTTACCTTGGATTTGGAGTTAAACCTGCATTAATAACATCTTGTGGCAATTGTATAGCCCTTCTATTGTCATTTATCGTCAATACATCTGAAGAGACTGATCCTACTACTCCCCCCGCTAAAGTTCTTCTATAGACTTCAATACCATATCGCTTGATATCGAACCAACGAAGCCCTAAATGCAGTGTCTGAATTCTACGCATCAACAGCACAGCATGAATCATATTTTCCTGTGTCCCCGATTCAATAGCATATTCTGGATTGTTCAGTTTCTTCTTTGGCGTAGGAGCCTTCGGGGTATAATATGAAAAATGATTGGCCCAGTTATTTATTGCTTCCACTGTCATTTTTGAAGCGAAATTCACTGTATTACCTGCCCAAAGCTGCATATCTTGAATAGCTGCATCATACTTTTTCAAGTAAATATTAGCCTCGGCCCTTGTAAGAAGCGTTTCTTCTGAAGTCAATTCTGTCATGGTCGTGCGTGGAAATCCAGTTTGTGCTACAGGATCCGTAAATTCAAATAGATACGGGAACCTAGGTAAGAGGGATTTATCAATGTTGGTCCCACCATATACATAAGCCCGGATACGATAATTTGTGGATCCGATAGTTTTTTTTCCTAATTCTATATCCGGCCAATTAGCGCTAGCCATGTAGGGTGGAATGACAAATAATGTTTCTTTTCTTGCAATAAAGTTATTGTGATTATAGCGCGATTCCACATACCAAGGTCCAAAAGTGAGCCCTAGACCAGAATACGGTGTAAAAATAAGATAATTGGCCTTTAATGTACTGCTGTTATACTCGCGTGCAGCATTATCCTGATCAGCAGCAAATGCCGCAACTTGTGCGTAGTTACGTAGCGATTCGGTAGGATCTCCAAGGGCTTTAGAAGCATAGTCAGCAGCTTTCTGCCATTCGCCCATAAACAAATATACACGCGCTGCAAAGGCATAAGCGGCAGTTTTGTTGAAATGGTATTTCGCTGTTGCACTATTCGAGTATGCAGCATCGTCGATCAAAGGAATGCCCTCTTCTAGATCTTTAATCACATAGTCATAAACCTCCGAAACAGTATTTCGCTGATATTTAGGCGATAGGGTAGTTTCAGGCTTCGTCATATAGGTGACACCCAAATCAGATTTTGACGTGCTGCGGTTGTAATGTTTCCCAAAAAGATTAACCAGCATAAAATGATTATACGCCCGGGCAACTAATGCCTCACCTTTCTGAGGTTGGAGGTTTTCAGGATTTCCAGCGTCATCTATAGCCTTTAAAGCAGCGTTGGTACTCGATATTGCTTTATAGGAAGTCGTCCAAAATTCGTTGATATCATCATTGTCCTTTTCTGTAATTTCAGACCAAGTATACATTTGCCCTGATAATCGGCTAGAATTGGGATTTGTTGCCCCATAATCATCGACATTATCAGAAGACATTTCTGCTGTCATTACATAAGAACTTGTGGGATAAGCAGAAGTTAGGATCTTCCCTATTTTATCTGCATTGTTTAATTCGGCACGGTTATCAGGCAGTTCGTCCAAATATTTATTACACGAAGTAAAACCAATGAAACATCCCGAGAGTAGTAATATATTTAAGAATTTAGTTTTCATTTCAAAAAAGTTTAAAGTCCTAATCGTACAGTTAATGTATATTGTCGTGGAATTGGTAGAGCAACCCCACCAGAATTGACGAATTCGGGATCTTGTCCATTTAACCGTTTGTCAGCATAAACCAACCACAGATTGGTGACGTTCAAACGGAAGCCCAAAGAGGAAACTTTAAATGAATTGACAACATTTTTAGGTAAATCATAGCTCAGCGATAAATCCTTCAAACGAACAAAGTCACCTTTGGCAATATTAACCGAAGAATAATTGTACGCATTATAGGCATATTTATAATCTCTGTTATTCCGTGAAATCCGTTTATCGATCATTACTGGTACATTGGTGATCAATTCGTCGCCAGGTACCGTCCAGGAATCCCAGAATTCCCGGGTAGTGGCTGTTAAATCAGTGTATTGAGTTTTATAAACCGGATCTAGGCGAACTACATTGCCAAATGAATAGGTGAAAAATACGTTCAACTTGAATCCTTTATATCCAAAGATATTTCCGAAACTTCCCATCGTTGTTGGCTCCGTCGGACCTTCGTATTTTAAATAACCAATTTTATCACGCTCCTGAAAGTTGAGCCCGGTGGTCGTAGGACCGTCCGGTCCTGTAAAAATTGGAAGTCCATTGATGTCCAACTTTTCAAATGGAATAGAAAATAAGGATCTCACTGGATATCCCTGTAATCCGAACCCATTGCCAGAAATCAAATCAACAACCTGCTTATGGTTTTCCATTTCCGTAATTTTATTGACGGCTCTGGTGAAAATAAAACTAGAGTTCCAAGAAAAATCTTCATTTCTAAGAATGGTTCCCGCTACACTCAATTCCAAACCATGCGAATTCATTTTGGCAATATTTCCATATTTCGAAATTTGTCCACCCAACCCTTGCGTATTGATTTCTCCAATAAGGTCGTGCTGTTTCCTCGTGTAGTAATCCACGTCAATTGCCAGCCTATTATTGAACATGCCAATCGAAGTACCAATATTTAACTCCTTTTTCTTTTCATAGGTGAGTAAGGAATTTTCAAGGTCTTTTATCTGTAAACCGGTTTCCTTGTCGCCAGCACTCGGACGCCAAGGATTATAACTTTCTAAAATAGCTTTAGAGTTTGTCACAAATGAAGGTCCTCGATCTGCTGTCAAACTATAAGATGCTTTAAACGACAAGGTATTGATGGGCGAATTCCAATTCTTGAAGAACTTTTCATTATGTACATTCCACAGCCCAGCAACGTTCCAAGTCGGCAACCATCTTGCCGAAGTCGATTTTCCCAATCTATTGGTACCTTCATACCGCAATGTACCGTTTAACGTATATCGTTCATCATAGGTATAGTTTGCCTGACCAAAGAAAGCGACCTCCCTATTCCTTGTATTGATAACCTTGAAATAGTCACTATTTTCTTCCTGTCCCTTTTTAAATACATGATAATCTGTAAATGGAATTTCGCCTAGATCATATTGAATGCCCCATCCTCTATACCAGTCGTTATTCCGAGTATCGTTATTGACGGTTGCTCCCCCAAAAGCATACAATTTATGTACTTCATTGAATGTATTGTTATAATTAAAATTGAACCTAAAATTCTGGGAGACCATCTTGTAATCTGTACGGTTGTATATTCCTCCATAAGGTAATACCGATACCGGAACAGCATATGGATCGTCAGGATTTTTATATAAATAAGGGTTCTTATCGCGTATAATGGTATTAGGCATCGCACGATAGGCAAGCGCTTGATTGGAATAATCTTTTACATAGTGCTGTTGCGACGATTGTTGATAACGCAACGCCCCCATTGCAGTTAATTCCAATTGTTTTAGCACCTTCCACGATAGCTCACCTTGGAATTTGTAATCGCCCACATTAATATCCATATAGTTATTCTGCAATTCATTCAGGATATTGAATGGAGCATAATTTCTAATGTAAGACTCTTTCGCATCCAAAGTACGTGATGTATTCATTGCATACGAATATGGGTTGATATCGAAATCGCGTTTTACCTGCATATTCACAACATCAATCGTTTGGCCGAGCGTTCCAGGTGCACGTTGATCACGATACGATCCATTTGCCAATAAATTCAACTTTAAATTGTCAAGCATATTGTACCCAGCATTAAACATTGCTGTATATCGCTTCACACCACTTTGCCTTGCCCATCCTGGATCATTGATGGCACTTAATGATGTATAATATTGTGCTTTTTCTGTACCGGAAGTCAAACTGATCGAATGGTTTTGCATAATATTTCTACTAAACAATTCTTTAAACCAATCTGTATTCCTGTATTCAGCCTGACGCAAATAAGCATTTCGTGCAGTCTCGGTATTCTCCAATTTACCCGCATTGATCAGCTGATACATTTTACCATAAACACCACTCTCAGAAGCTACCGAAACATCAGAAAGGTTGAGCCATCCACGTTGGTCCATAAATTGATACATGGACATTTGCTCCTGGGAGTTCATGATATTAAAACTATTATAGGAAGGGATATCCCTTGACGTAAATTCACCAACGTAATTAAATGAATTCCGCCCAACAGCACCCTTTTTGGTTGTAATTACAATTACACCGCCCATGGCGCGCGCGCCATATATTGAGGTAGCCGATCCATCTTTTAAAACTTGAAATGACTCAATATCATTCGCATTTAACCCAGCAACGGCGGAACTGATCAATGTCAGTGCATCGCCTGAAGATAGCGCATCCGAAGAAACA
>JALAGS010000225.1 GCA_022712315.1 Sphingobacterium sp.
GAAACCGGGATATCAAGATGGACGTGCTGTGAAATGCGGATACACCTACCCCCTATCATTCAGTGATGGTGATTTAAAATTAGAAAATGGCACAAGAAAAACTAAATAATAGCGAATATGTTTCCCATAGATCATGAATTCTCAATGGTATACGCACTGTACATACTCTTATTTTGCTATATCAGCTATAGGTAAATCCAGCTTGCTGATGAACTAAATAGTTTGCTGAGCACGAGCCTCAGTTTTAATTTTGAGTTGCAATTTGTTTTTTTACGGTTTCTTTGTTTTGGAAGATTGAAATCCACTTAGGATAATTGAAATTAATATAAGTATAATTCCGATTACTAACAATGGTATCCAAAATATGAAGCAAAATTCTGATAATTTTATAATGAATTTGCTATAATCACCTCTCGAAGCAAACATTCCAGCGCTAAATATCAAGCTTAGAATTGAAGAAAGACATAATGTTATCCCAATGAAGAATAATTTTCTACGACTTGACATTCTATTTTTCATTTTAATGTTTTCATGTTTATAAGTTCTCCAACTTGTTCTTACGAACATTATATTAGGAAATCTCTCTCCCTTCGATGGAATTGGTCGTGGTTACTATCATGGCATGTTACTTTTCAATCGGGCAACGTTAATAACCAAGCCTAATATACATTATTTATGCTTAATTTCACCATCGCTGCCTCATTGGACCTATATTCCGTTAATCGACCAATTAAGACAGCATCACGTTGGAGAAAATACTTTTGAGCTCTTAGATGGTTCGAGCTAAATTTATCCACCAATCTAAAAACTCTTTATATATATTAGATGCAAAACGATATTTTTAGAGCTATAAAATTGATTGCAAATGACTGACAAGATTGAACAATTTTTTAATGCATATTTGACCAGTGATCTAGGTTCCGTTTACACAGAAGATATCCCAAAAGAAATGATGGCATCCGAAGTGGACGAAAACGGCTGGTATAAATGGAAACTGATTCCGGGAACATTTACTCCTGAGGATTACAAACGAGTGGAGATAGAATTTGGGATTGCGTTACCTGAAAGCTTTATTGAATGGCATAGGCGCTATTTCTTTGCCGAATGTGATTGTTCACTAGTCAGACTACCCCACTCCTTGCCTTCTCAACCGCTAGCAGAAATAATAACCAATCTGGACTGGTACATAGCTGAACAACTCATCCCACTTGGCTTGATTCCATTTGCGAGTGAAGGTAATGATACTGGACCACTGGTATTTGATACGAGAGGTACTGTCGAAAAAAATGATTATCCGATCAGAGTCTACGACCATGAATATGATGGCGATCTCGACGGATTGAGCGAAATTATCTTTTCGTCATTCAACAAGATGTTGGCATGCCTAACTCATTTCCTGAACGAAATAAAAACAAGAAAACATTTTGAAGTAATTGCTGACTTTTATGCAATCGACCCAGAAGGAGCTGGATCTACTGGTAGGTCCTATTGGGAAAGCTGGATGACGATGGGCCGGGCGAACTTCGAAGAATTTGGATATTAAGGTCAAAATCCCTTAAGTGAACCTGTAAAAAATAGTATGATGAAAACTCTTTTGGTGTTGGATTTGGACGAAACATTGCTGTACGCTACAAAAAATAAGCTAGAACAGCGGGAAGACTTTGTTGTAGGGCCTTATTATGTATATGTCCGTCCAAATTTAGCCTATTTTTTATCAGAGATGGCTGGATATTTTAAACTGGCAATTTGGAGCTCTGCGGATGATAGTTATGTACAAGAACTCGTTGATAAAATAAAACCAGCTGCTATCAATTTTGAGTTTATCTGGGGACGATCTCGCACGACAAAAAAACGGATGAGTGTGACTGATGAATACTATTACGTAAAAAGGTTATCCAAAGTAAAACGCAAAGGCTTCTTATTGGAAAGAACGATTATAATAGATGATACTGCTGAAAAATCAATGTTAAACTATGGCAATGCAATCCAAACAGCTAAATTCACAGGGAATGCTAACGATGGTGAGTTACTCCTATTGGCTTCTTATTTAAAGAAATTAAAAAGTGTTGAAAATGTCAGGAGAATTGACAAAAGATATTGGAGGAATCAAGATGTGCCCACATAGATGATAATATTCATCTTATTAAACATTCACTGTACAAACAACGATCGGAATTCGCAGATTATCTACACGCGCATCCCCTATTTAAATTCACATTGCTAAATGGCAGTGAGAATATTGTCATCATATGGTGCTCACTTGTTGGATTTGGAGTTGCATTCGCGATACATCATAGGAAGTACAATTCCGATGACAACTCATGACTGCGATAAATTGATTAATTTTAGAAAAAGTCTGAGTATATGTCTGATTTCATAGCGCAGCTTCAATATAGAACAACACAAGAAGGTGGAAGAAAGACCCCTGCTTTCTCTAAATATAGACCACAGATCAAATTTGATTTTGATGAAATGCAAACATCAGGTGAACAAACATTTATCGATAAAGATATAGTGTATCCCGGAGAGGAAGTTAAAGCGGCGATCCGGATAGCTGCTGTCCTATATTTTAAAGGAAGACTTGCTAAAGGTATGTTATTTGAATTTAGGGAAGGGGCACGTGTGATCGGTACAGGAAAGATTTTAGAAATATTGAATGATATGTTAAAAATAGATCATTGATCGACGTGAAGGTGTACAATTTCCTGACTATTTAATTATATCTAAAAACAATATGCCAAAAGTTATTGATTTTATCCAGCTATCAAACAACTGGAATGCACATCCTGTATCACCGGAAGTAAACCTACAAATTGTTGGTAAAAATTTGATATAGCGTAAAGACCAATTCAATAAGTTCTTCTGATTATATAAACGGCTTCTCATTTGACTACATCAACAGGATGAAACATAAAAGAAAAACGATAGTTAAACTCCGTCCAGATGTGCTACTAATCTTCTATTTAAACACTATTAAAGCCTTTTAGTTCAAAGTAACAATATTCACAGACCAGTTTGATCTTTGCAAATTCCTCAGCGTATTCGTTCCAACCGTCATTCCTAATCCTGATCTTTTCACATTCATCACACCAGGCTTGAAAATCGTCATCTTCACCAAGTTCCATCCCTTTATATGTTTCGAAAGCCTCTTCAAAACCTTTCGGACGCTCCAAGTTGAGATGCTGACAAACAAACGCTGGTCTTGATCTCCCATGGATTTTGCATTCAACTTTTGCCTGGTTGAAATGGATAACTTCTCGAGAGTTTTCTTCTAAGACAGCGGTAATGAGAAGGTAGCTTTGAAGTTTTTCGGTGGAAACTCTATATACTCCCATACCGTCCAAAGTAGCTAAAGATATCGCCGCAAACTCCCAACAATCGAATTCATCTGCAGGAAAAGTTCCCTCTGTTAATTTGGAGTAACCGTTTTCGACGCCAAATTCCCTTACAGTAAATGTGCTGTCCTTATTGGGCTCGAAACTATGATCATTGAACCAACTCCACATCCATGTTTCTGATGTAAGCGAAAAGGTACCAATGGGAATATATTTTAGATACAATTGGTCTATATCGTCATTGTATAACCGCAAGAGCGCAAGTTCGGCATCATAATACCAGTGCCCGTAGCTGCTGATGCTCAATTGCTCCATAGACCTCTCCTGGATCTGCATAAGTTCCCGACATTTTCTAGCGGCAAACTGTTCGTAATCTATTTTCAAATTTGTATCTCCTATTTTTAGCTGTCTCAATAATATTTTGAGCTTATTATTTTGGATTTTATACAAAAGTGCTCAGAATGAATTAGTGGCCAATAGCTAAGATTATTATGTTGTAGTCAAGATACTCAATAGATATGGAATTTATAGCTATTGAGTTATATATTTTATCTATTTAACTCCTCTAA
>JALAGS010000226.1 GCA_022712315.1 Sphingobacterium sp.
CGCTCAATGAAGCTATAAAGGCCTGTATGTTAAAGCACAACCAGCCCCGGATGCAGCAAAAGCCATACTGCCGGGAAGAACGGTTCTTAAGTTCCGAAAAATCAGCATTGGGCGAACTTCCCAAAGAACCCTTCGAGCTGAAGAGCTACGCTGAACTCAAAGTTGGGGATAACGGACATATCTATCTGCAGCGCAATAAACACTATTACAGCGTACCCTTCGCTTATATCGGAGCAAAGGTAAAGATCATTTACACACGCAGTATGCTCTCGATCTATTGTCGGGGCAAACAGATTGCCTCGCACATACGCAGTTACAGGGAAAATGCATACACCACTCTGGCGACACATTTAAAATCCGAACATCAGGCGTATAGGAAACGCTCGCATGAAACGTACCTGACAAGGGCAAAAGCACACTCTGCGGAGTTCGCCAAACTTCTGGAGGCTCTGTTTGAACGGGCACGTTATCCCGAACAGTTATTCCGTACCTGTGACGGACTGTTCAGGCTAAAACGGGACTTCCCGGCAGAAGAGTTTGACAAAGCATGTCGTTACGTACTAAAAAATAAACTATATACCTACTACTACTTTAGGAATGTACTTGAAAATGGAACAGCAAACAATCAGGAAGAAACTTCCGTAAAAAGCTCCCTGCCGGAGCATGCCAATATCAGGGGAAGAGCGTATTATGCAGGCAGCCAGCCGACACTGTTTGATCAGTCAAACGATGGAGCCGCAATACAGTGATGGGTAAGAATGAACAGAGTTAAATAAACAAATAATAAAATAAGATGAATATTGAAACACAGATGAGAGCGTTACGCTTACACGGTATGGAGCGTAACTGGAAAGCGTTGAATGAAACCCGCCGCAGTACAGAGCTCACCCTTTCCGAAGGACTGTCCCTATTGCTACAGGCAGAATCAGATGAACGGGATGAAAAAAGGTTTGAGCGCCTTAAACAGAATGCCGGGTTCCGCTATCAGGCTTCGATAGAGGAGATAAACATGGTCGCTACCAGAGGTTTGGACAAAGGACTGATCACTACGCTGGCTACCGGCGAGTACATCAAAAAAGGAGATCCGATACTCATCAGCGGTGCTACGGGCTGTGGGAAGAGCTTCCTCTCTTCGGCATTGGGCCATCAAGCCTGTGCCCAAGGATATAAAGTCCTGTACTTTAACCTGCAAAAACTACTTCTAAAGACTAAAATGGCCCGCCTGGAAGGTACACTGCACAAGCTGATGGACAGGATATCAAAAACAGACCTGCTTATTGTCGATGACTTCGGCCTGGTAAATCTGGACCAGCAGCAAAGGCTGGATCTGATGGAAATAATTGAAGATAGACACGCTAAAGCCTCGACAATAATTGCCAGTCAGCTACCTGTGGCCAGTTGGTATGATGTAATCGGTGAAGATACAATTGCAGACGCAATACTCGATAGACTGATCCATGGATCTTACAGAATCGAACTTAAAGGTGAAAGTCTAAGAAAAAAGAAGTAATATTGTCAGGTCATCAGTTGGACTGAAGAAAGCCTTGATAGAGGGGTCAATATGTCCAGCGCAGGGGTCAACATCGACATTATATCCATCGTATTGACAAATAAACGATTGATTACAGAATTTCCCTTACTATCCGTACCACCAAGATCATCAATAGTAGAATTGGTCAAATTCAAGTTTAACGTATTAATAGTGGATTGCTCGGCTAGGGAGAATACATCAACACTATCTCCAACGACAGTCAGCTCGTTTAGCTTGGCAGACAACTCATTAATTCCTGCATTTTTTAATTTTAAAACTTTAAGATCAGGTGAAAAAATATAAATTGACTTATAAAACCCATCTCCTCCAGGTAAAAAATCCAATGTAAGATTCCCAGACTGATCCACACTCGTTTTCACGTACTCAGCCTGACTTTTATTAACTTTAACCATAAACTTATCGCTTTTCACCCAATTCAAATTTATACCGTTTGCATTCTTTCCAATTATATAAAGCTTGTCAAACACTGCCAACGGAAATGAGCGAAAATAAACATCCTTAGCATCTGGCTTAGACACCTCCTGCTCCACATCAGCATTATATTTTTTTGCATCAACGCGATTTATACTAACAAGGTAAGACGCAACAAGCATCGGAACCGCGAACAAGCCTATTGCTAATCCCATTATAATTTTTGTACTTAATTTCATAATTCATTTTGATTAAAATTCTGACTAACGAACCGTTTATAACGTTGTTCTAACTCATCGAGACCAATTCCCAATAGATAAATATTACGAAAAAATAGTGGAAGATCTTCTTCCAGAAAAATCGCTTTTCTATATGACTTCACATTTTTTACAGAATCCTGCGTCAGAAAAAAACCAATACCACGTTTATTTGCTATAATTTCTTTCTGCTGCAGCATATCATAAGTCCGCATCACCGTGTTGGGATTAACCTCCATCTGTACCGCCAATTCCCTCACCGATGGAAGTTTTTCATCCACTTTCCAGGTTGCTAATAAAATGTGGTCACATACATACTCAGCGATCTGAAGGTAAATGGCTTTATTTGCGTTAAATTCCATATTAAATCTCCTTTTCTTTTAGCCTTAAAAAAGCAATACCCCAAAATATTATAGCAAGCAATACGCCAACGGCGCCAATCAATGCAAAAATGTGATTTGAATCAGACCAATAATTATTATCCATAGTACCTACGGTATCCTGGGTTTGCGTTTTCATCAAGTAAACAAAAAGACACATCCAGACAACACAATAAAGCACAAGGGAAATAGCTGTCTTTACATATTGATAGTTTTGATAGACAATTCCTCCTAGTAAGAATATAGCATTCAGAAGAATCGGCACAAAACAGAAATAATAAGCTGGATCCGGGTATCGCACCTTGAAAAAGTACTGCCAAAGATCCACACTGACCGTTTCTCCTGACGGCTGTATTTCATTGACAAGCACAGAGCCGAAACTTCGTAAATAAGAGACAAACGCTAAATCAATTAGATAAAATACCAATAAGTAAGAGCCAATACTCACCACAACAGTATAAAAGAGGCTGACCAAAAATTTTTCCAATTGTGAAGCAGGAATCATCAATTCAAAAATAGCACGCGTCTTTTTGCCTAAATCTGCGAAATAGCTACTGGAGATAACTGTCACAAAAAACAATCCTAAAATGCAAAACAACGGCGCCCTGAAGTTTAGCAAAGAATAAACAGTGTTCTTTTTGATATCATCATAATTTGGTCCGAAATTAACAGCATAAAAACCAAAAATTACCCCTGCAATAATCCCTATTGCCATAAGATAAATGCGCCCGAAACCAATCCATTGTCTTCGAATCAGTCCAAAAAAACGTGTAGAATTAAATAGGTTTGACATATTCATCATGTTTAATAAGGTTCGTAATTTTCTCCTTGTACTTTAAAACTGCATTAAATAACAACTCCAAATCAAGCTTCGAGTCTTCTGCCACTAAGTTTGGGAGGATTACATTAAAAACCACCCAACCCTTCTTCAGAATAGAGTGTATCCAAAGGCAGCTCTCTTACCTTTTTAAAGCATAAACGATCAGTGATAACGTGCATAGGCGCATTAAGTGCGACCTTGTGATCATCAAGCAAGATAACAGCGTCAATAAGATTATCAAGATCACGCACTTGGTGCGTGGAAATAATCACACATTTATCTTCTGTTATCGCAGACGCCATAATCTTTCGGAACTGAACCTTAGAAGGAATATCCAAACCGTTTGTCGGCTCATCCATAATAATCACTTTTGTGTTAGACGCTAAGCCAAAAGAAATAATATATTTCTTTTTCTGTCCATAACTCATGTTTGCCAGCTTCTGCTCAATAGGAACATCAAACTCGTCAATCAGACGATCAAAATATTCCCGATCAAAGTTCGGGTAAAAACCCGCATTTGCCTTCAGAAACTGATCAGATTTAACTGCCGGCAGATAAAACTCTTCCGGAATAAAGCTAATCTCCCTTAACAACGAAGGCTCCCTTCGATTCGGATTGTGCCCCAGCACATTAACCCGTCCAGAAACAGGATATACCAAACCGGCAATATTTTTAAGCAAGGTCGATTTACCTGCCCCATTTTTCCCTAATAAACCATAGATATGCCCTTGCTTCAATTCAAGATCCATCTGAAGAAAGAGCGGCTTTGATTTACTATAGCTGAAATTTAGATTTTGGATAGTAATCATACTACTGTATTA
>JALAGS010000227.1 GCA_022712315.1 Sphingobacterium sp.
CTTTTGAGTAAAGTCAGTAATCATAACAGAATATCCATCAGCATAAAACATGAAAGAATATAGCTTTAAATATCAGAACAAAATTGGAATCGTCTATTTTCTCACAGTACTGATCGGCATTCCATTTCTTATAATCGCTGTCACTGTTTGGTTGATGGATTATATTTCTTGGCTTTTTTGGGTCAGTGTACCAGTCATGATTCTGACTATGATCTTAGGTGTGTGGCGGTTTTTAAAAAAATCAAGGACATGGGACACAATCCAATTGGACAACGACGGATTTACTTCAAAAAGCTATGGTCGCGTAGAATATCAGGAAATTGCTGATATCCCAGCATACAGTGTTCTGATAGCGCCACCACCATCTATGCGCATCAGATTGACAGACGGAAGGCAATTAATTTGGCTATTCAATCCTAATGATCTAAAATCTACAGCTCATATTGATACGTTTATAGCATTCAAGGAAGATCTATTAGATCATCTTGAACAAAGAGAATTAAAATTAACAAAAAAGGTAGACAACAAGTCTCGCGATCTCCACGAAATTCAAATGGAGGAAGGTGTAACAAACGAAAAAATAGATCATGACATCATAGCACAGCTCAAAGAATCCAAACAGCGAGATTATCGTCATATAGCAATTCCTATTTCGGCCATATTTGCTACAATTATGCTCTTAAAAACCTGTGGTACAGATTTTATCCGCTCGCAGAGAGAAAACGAATCCAACAACTTTCGGTCTGCTGTTCTTAAACTGGAAACAGACTACGACAACAATGTTCAACGCGCTCGCGATGTCGCTGCAAGCTACTCTATTAAATTCGGTCCGGTCTTTCTCCTGACGAATGATCCCGACGCAGTCCTGGAATTTACGCCGAATATAAACAAAGATCCCTATTCGACTGAGATCAATGTTATTGGCCTACGGAGAGTTGAGGATAACAGATTGTTAGAGCAGTATATTAAACACCCAGATAGTGTCTCTTATGAGCTTTCCGTAGTTAACGAAACAGCAAAGTTCTACAGCATTATGCGCAAAAGTATATTTGCACAGCAAGACAGTAGCGCAGGAACGATCTACTTTGCTGTTTACAATCCGAAAGAGTCATTTCCAGTGAAACATAATCGCAGCTTCAACCAAGACAGTACTTTTCGGCCGATCCAGTTCGCGACATCGATTACAGTACCAAATATTGACAAACCAACAAAAGATATACTTGACAACATGGACTTTGCCTCTCTGAGATCAATCGTACAATCGTACAAGGGCACGTATTTTTATATGGCGGCGAAAGAACAAGATGGCATTTCAGAATCACAATTCGGTCAAATAAAATCCATCGTCGAACAAGATTTAAAAGAACATCAAATTGATACCAAATTATTTCAAAGTAAAGTATACAATGTTAGATGACCACCCTTCTAAGCACAAACTAATCAGTTAGTAAATTGCTCGGATTATCACAATAGTTTTGCCTTGATACGCTACGGCAATGGCTTCGGCCTAAATTTTTGCAACGAGAAAAATCTCTCCACTAGCGGGTGTAAGGCCGTCGGATCGTCCATTAAAATATGTATTCCGAATGTCACCTGTAGAAATAATCTGAATATCGTTTAACCCTATTTCTTCAGCAAGTTGTTTGACTTCTTCTACAGAGAAAAAACTCACAAAGGGTGTCCCTGCAGCTTCAGCTCCTTTGATGGCTATTTCTTGCATACTCTGATCTTCCTCCTCAAGCTGTTCGAGCGGAAGATAAAATGCGATAGCAATACTAGACTGCGGCACCAATAAAGTCATTTTATGAAGTGTATCCATAATAGCTTCTTTGCTCAGGTAGAGTGTCACTCCGGTACAGGATACGAAAGTCTTTTTATGAATATCAAATCCCTTGTCCAACAATGTATCCCACCAAGGAGACTCTTCAAAATTAACAGGTACAAAGTGGAGATTTGCAGAAATTTCATAACCGTTTTCGATAAGCTTCTTTTTCTTCCAGGCCAATGTTTCAGCCTGGTCTATTTCATAAAGGTCAACATCGGATAGTAGTGCCATATTTCTCTGCGCAAAACTATCCAGTCCAGCACCCAAAAGGATATATTGCTTTGCGCCTTGCTCAAATTGCTCCTTTGCCAGATCTTCAATAAAGCGCGAACGACCGACGATAGAGGCCCTAAGTCGCTTTGTATATTTCATATCTGGCCGTTCTTGCCAGCCGTCTTCCGGGGCCAGCAGTCTTAGCCCCACCTCATCCACAAGAACATGAGGTGTAGCGTCTTCTCGAACATGCAGTGCTCGCCACAAAGCTGTTCGGGCGGCAGTATTGTCAGGCAATTCGCTCGATTGATCTTTCATATTTTCCTCAATTAAAATAAGTCTTCATACACGATGCAAATCGATCATTCTTGATATGTTTATGCCATACTATTTGAAAATATCCATATGCTCATCATAGATAGGACTTTTCATATCCAGAAATTTCAGCACACTATGAAATACGTGATTCTGAGTCAGCGTTCTATTTGATTTCAACTGTTTCGAGTTATCGGAGGTCCAAACAATAAAGGGAATTTCATATTGTTCTTTTGGAGCAATACTCATTGGGAGCCCATGCATATATAGGTTATTTTCACCCAATGACTCCCCATGATCCGAAACAAATAACATCGCGCTATTATATTCTTTTAATCCTTTTAGGTCTTCTATCAGATTGTGTAAAATATAGTCCGTGTAGACGACCGTATTATCGTAAGCATTGATCAGCTCTTCTTTTGAACAATTCCCTAATTCGACACTATTACAGACGGGCTTAAAAGTTTCGAATTGAGCTGGGTATTTCTTGCTATAAGTTGGACCATGGCTTGTACTTGTGTGAAGAACAACAAATACTTTATCCTTTTTACTCGCTGATATCCGTTCTTTTAGACCTGTTAATAAAACCTCATCGTAAGCACAACCTTCACCTTTACAGTTTGCAGCAAGCTGGTCACTCGTTTCATATTCTTTAATATGTACCGGAGGCTCACCCCAATTGCTTGTACGCCATATTACATCAACATCATTTCTGTAAAGGTAATTTGGCAGAATTTCGTATAAATCGTCCGTATTTTTGTGCTCCAATAGACACTTTACTCCTGCTGTGGTATAGGTCGAACAAGAGGTTGCATCAAAATGATAAAGATTTGCTGTCTTTGAAAGCAAAGGATTTGTATTTTTTTGATATCCATATAGCGAAAAATTCTCCCTTCTTGCAGATTCCCCAATAACGAGTACGACCACCGTTTTTCTATGGTCAGTTATCGTCGCGTCGGGCAATAATATCTCTTTTTTATTCTTTTGATGTTCGTGAATATAAAAACGCGAAATATTTACGGTATAAGACCAAGGCATTGCAAGCGCACCTAAAGTCTTCGAATTCTTATCTATCCATAGCCAGTTACTTGCATTGGCAAATATTAAAACAACAATAAACAACAGCGATAGTGAGGCAGTAATAAGGAACTTTTTCGGTTTATCCTTTATTATTTTGGCTTTGATAATGAAGATACTAGGAATAATGCCAAGAAAGATTAGGTAAACTATCAATTTGAATGAAAAGAAACCACTGGACTCAGAATACCGGGTATTCAATATATTACCGATCATTGTTTCATCTAGAATCACGCTATACGTATTGACAAAATAAACGGCGACTGAATTGATCAGGAAGAACAACACCAGTATGGATTTCCCGAAACGACGTGACAGCGAAAAAAACAGATAAAGTACAAAAGCATTCATGACCAGCATTAAAACCATTAAACTAGCAATCAGAATAACACCGCCAAAGCTCCTGTAATCAATGTTGTTAAAAACAAAAGTATAAAATGGAAAATGGAAGAATATAAAATTCAACACACTCATGAATAGGAC
>JALAGS010000228.1 GCA_022712315.1 Sphingobacterium sp.
AAGCTATCCGACCGATGTTGTTAGGTATGTTGATTTCTTTCATGCCAAAATATAAGAGCATATTACACTGAATGCCGATTTGTATGTCGTTAAATTTGTATGTCGTTAAATTTTTGACAAACTTAGATTAGAATTTCAGGGAATTGATAAAATTAATCTGTTAAGATATTTGAATATAATTAATAAGATTTAAGCAACTGAAATTAGATGAATGACCTTTTTTTTAAAAGAGTTTCCAATTTGCCATATATAAATAAATTAAAGGAAGCTGGAAGCTACCCCTATTTTAGAACCTTGGGTTCGGAAAATAACAATGAAGTCTCTAGAAACGGAAAACAGATATTGATGTTCGGATCTAATTCATATTTGGGACTCACTAACCACCCAAAAATCAAGGAGGCTGCAAAGAACGCCATAGATAAATATGGTACGGGCTGTGCTGGCTCCAGGTTTTTAAATGGAAATTTGGATATTCATCTTGAATTGGAGCAAAAATTAGCACATTTTTTAGGAAAAGAAGATTCCCTGGTTTTTAGTACCGGCTATCAGGTGAATGTAGGGTTACTTTCATGTTTGACCGGACGTTCTGATTATTTGTTGATTGATGCCTATGACCATGCCTCCATTATTGATGGCTGTCGTCTTTCGCAATCAAAAGTATTCAAATTCGCCCATGATGATATGGAGGATCTCGAAAAGAAATTAAGAAAGTTACCTGTTGAAGCCATTAAATTAATAGTCGTTGACGGTATTTTTAGTATGGAAGGTAATATCGTTAAATTACCTGCTCTTAATTTCCTGGCGAAGAAATATAACGCAACAATTATGGTAGATGATGCCCATAGCTTAGGAGTATTAGGGGTTAAGGGGGCCGGAACTGCATCTCATTTTGGTTTGACAAAAGAGGTCGATCTAATCACAGGAACCTTCAGCAAAGCGATGGCATCTCTGGGAGGGTTTGTTGCTGCTGATCGTATAACGATAGAATATATTAAACATCACGCTAGATCTTTAATATTTGGTGCAAGCATGTCGCCCGCTTCGGTCGCGAGTGCAATTGCGGCATTAGATATCGTTCAAAATGAACCAGAACTAATTGAGAAGCTATGGGATAACACACATTATGCCAGGAAACTTATGGTGGAAGAAGGATTTGATCTGGGGAATTCGGAAAGCCCGATCATTCCAATTTATATTAGAGACGATTATAAGACATTTCTTATTACAAACTACCTTGAGAAAGAAGGTGTTTTTGTAAATGCAATTATTCCTCCAGCAGTGGCTGTGAATTGTTCTATGATAAGGCTCTCCCTTATGGCAACCCATAGCTTCGGGCAAATTGAATATGCTGTAAAAAAAATAAAAAATGCACTGAAACTGTTTAATGTTGAAATTATATAATTGCAAATGATCAATTTTATAAAAAGTTGAATATTTATTTTTCTTCTATATAAATAGTTCAGCATTTAAACTCTGATCCGGATGAGTTTATAAAAAATTACCCCTAATAAATGTAATTGTTCTCTCTTTAGAATAAGCCTGCCCAATATCCTTTAGAACCGAAATTAGATACAGCGAGGCTATGATTATTATCGGCGAACAACGGCAGGAATTTTTCCCTTTTACTATTATGAAGGTTGCAGCCGAGGAAAGAAATCCGTAAATTGCAAAACAAAAATACCAACGGATACCATGGACAATAATTTTCCGGAAAAACCGAAGGAAACTGGCGAAAATATCCTTAGATCTTATTCGGCGGGAGATCTCCAGCACCCGCACTGGTACATTTATGAATATGGGAACCACAGAAAAGTACTTGTTGAAATCAACCCCGAATCAGGTAAGGTCCATTTTCTCAGAGAACTCTAGAAATAGGTTCGAATTGATCCCGGGGATTCCCTCAAAGCCCACACTTCATCAGCCAAGGTTAATATTAAGCAATGATCTTTAAACTTTTACGTTCCGGTATCTCTATCGATGACAGCAGATTCAATGAAATTTATCCGCCCCACATAAAAGAACTTGCAGGACGCCACTGGACACCAGTGGATGTGGCAGAAATGGCAGCACGATATCTTGTTGAACAATCCGGTGACAGAGTTCTCGATATCGGTGCAGGGGCAGGAAAATTTTGTCTTGTCGGCGCCTCCTGTACCAGCGGGATGTTCTATGGAGTGGAACAGCGGGAATCACTGGTCGAGATATCCAACAACCTAGCCAGCAAACATAATATCCAAAATGTGGAATTTATACATGCCAACATAGACCAGATTTCCTTTACTGACTTCGATGCTTTCTACTTTTACAACTCTTTCTTTGAAAACCTGGATACATCCTGCCCGATAGACAATAAAATCCTCCCTAGTACAAAACTCTACGATCGTTATACGAGCTATCTCTGGGACCAGCTCCGCAGGACACCTGCCGGTACGCGTGTCGTTTCCTATTACAGCGGATGGGATGAGATCCCTGAAAGTTTCGATCTTGAATACACTGCTTTTGGTGGTTATCTCAACTTTTGGCGAAAAAGCTCCTAGAATTAGCGCTCACAAAGTAACCTCAAAAACATTTTAAAGTTCCCTGTTATTTGTTTCGATGTTTTCTGAGAGAGCGGTAATATACCATCAGTATACGGTCGTAATAAAGAGCGAACAACAGGATAAAAATGGGCAACAGGAGTGTTTTTCTTCCCAGCCAGCCAAACAGAAAAGCTCCGGTAATTCCTCCAAGAAAAAATCCTGTAATGATTATTCCCCTGAGCATGATCGAATTTTTAAGACGGCTCCTGTCATTTGGCCTCCTATAAAAAATAAGCTGCGACAGCTCAATGCCCAGATCTGTAAAAAGACCTGTTAGGTGCGTGGTACGGACGACAGATCCCGATATCTTTGTAACCAGAGCATTTTGCAGACCCATGGCCAGAAGCAATATACAGGAAAACAGTACAGGGGATCCGTGGTTCATAAACTCCGATAAAGCAACAGCAGCGAGAAAAAGTATCTCTATGGAAAGCGGTAGCATGTAGGAAAAATGATCCGTATTTTTAGATGTGAGTTCCATGCTGGTATTAGCAAGAAAAGCCCCAAGAAAAAAAGAACTTACATAGAATATGCTGAGCAGCATCAGCCTGTAATTGTGGAGATATAGATCTTCGGAGAGAAAGGCAAAATGTCCGGTAACATTTGTTGTCAATGTTCCAAATGCAAGGACACCGACAATATTGACCACACCGGCCACTGTCGACAATAACGCCGCAAGCTTGACATTGTGCCCAAAGTTCCTTCCTTTATTTCTGTGTCTGAACATAACCTAATATATGGGGTAATTACAGCTGACTGCCCGCCAAAAGATAAAGAAATTTCTCCAAAAATTGCGCTTATCCCGAGCGCAACAACCTTTATCGAACTGAATCATATCTTACAGAGCACAAAGAAATCGCCTGTCGTATCCGAGTGTTTCATGAGTCTATAAGGTGTATATGCAGTATAATTATAAAGCCTTTTTTTACTTTTAAAACCTCTGTCAACCGAAATTACTTCTGTATGGTAGAAACGGAATTCCCTGTTCCTATATATGGAGTCGTAAAAGATAATTAACCTGTCCAGTATAATCTGATCTATATCACTACTGATTAGCATATTGATTTATTATTGTTCGAAAACCGCGACATTAATTCATCCGGCAATCAATCGCCTGAGAAAAAGAAATGTTAATGTAGCCTGAGGAAAGAATTACTTTGAACAAAGCTTTCAATGACAAATTTAAAACAAAATTTTGTTACAAAAAAAACAAGATTTTTATTTTTAGTCAATGCGCAATGATCCAAAAAAAGGTCATCCGTTAGTCAGATCTATGGAATGTCAATATACTATCTGATGGATTATAAGCAAAAGATACCTGTAATTATTCTGCACCAACGTATAACCAATTAAAAAATAATGGGCACAGGTTCCTGCCGTCCGGCCCATTATTTCAAATTTCTCTAATCGTAATAGATAT
>JALAGS010000229.1 GCA_022712315.1 Sphingobacterium sp.
ATATAGAATTAATATGGGACAACAAGTGAAAGATGCCAATGGAAAATTGGGTATTCTTATTCCGGGATTAGGTGCTGTGGCTACAACATTGATCGCTGGTGTGGCATCTATAAACAAAGGTTTTTCAAAACCAATTGGATCTGTTTCTCAATTGAGCAGAATCCGTCTGGGCAAACGCACTGAGAATAGAAATCCATTAATCAAAGATTTCGTCCCTTTAGCAAAATTGGAGGATGTTGTTTTTGGTGGATGGGACGTATACGAAGATAACGTTTACGAGGCTGCATCAAAAGCACAGGTATTGGAGCAAGGTCAATTGGATGCTGTTAAGGCTGAATTGGAGGCTATCCAACCAATGAAGGCTGTGTTTGACCGTAATTTTGTAAAAAATTTGGACGGAACACACATCAAATCTGAAAAAACTCGCCGTGAATTAGCAGACGCTGTACAACGTGATATTCGTGAATTTAAAGAAAAAAATGGATTAGACCGCGTAGTATTGGTGTGGTGTGGATCGACAGAACGTTATATTGAGACAAACGAGGCTTTTTCAACATTAGCTAAATTAGAAGAAGCTTTGGATAATGACGATCAACGTATTCCACCAAGCATGATCTACTGTTATGCTGCGTTGAAAGAGGGAGCTCCTTATGTAAATGGTGCACCAAACTTAACCTGTGACGTTCCGGCTATTGTTGAGTTGGCTCATGAAAACGGTGTAGCAATCGCAGGTAAAGACTTTAAAACAGGTCAAACATTGATGAAAACAATTGTAGCACCTGGTCTTCAAGCAAGAGCTTTAGGTGTTGAAGGTTGGTTTTCGACGAATATTTTGGGTAACCGTGATGGATTAGTATTGGATGATCCTGAAAATTTCAAAACAAAAGAAGTATCTAAATTATCGGTATTGGAAGAAATTTTAGATGCGAAAAAGAACCCTGAGTTATATGGTGATCTTTACCATAAAGTACGTATCAACTATTATCCGCCACATGGTGATAATAAAGAATCTTGGGACAACATCGATATCTTCGGTTGGTTGGGCTACAAAATGCAGATCAAAATCAATTTCTTGTGTCGCGATTCAATTTTAGCTGCTCCAGTTGCTTTGGATTTAGCTTTATTTATTGATTTGGCGCAACGTGCAGGTATGTCAGGTATTCAAGAGTGGTTGTCATTTTATTTGAAATCTCCTCAAACTGCTCCGGGATTACCTCCAGAACACGATATCTTTAAACAATTGATGAAATTGCAAAACACATTGCGTCACATTATGGGTGAAGATTTAATCACGCATTTGGGATTGGATTATTATCAGGAGCTAGTAGATAGCATTCAATAAGCTACCTTAATAAGATAGGGGAAACAATTGTTATACAAACAGTTTTTCCCCTTTTTCTTCAATATCATTTAAGAGGTTGAAGATGGATATAACCCTCTGTAGACTTTTGCGCTTACGAACGCTGAGATAGTGACGGGGGTTTTGCTTTTTTTTAAAATGATTTTATTTTGCAATTAGAAGAAATGGAATTTGCAATTATAGCAGCGGGAGAAGGTTCTCGATTGCGAAAAGAGGGATTCAATTTACCGAAACCCTTGCTACCATTACATGGGGTTCCATTAATTGAACGATTGATTCGTGTGTTTGTCAAAGAAGGGGCACAGAAAGTTCATGTTATCATCAATAAACAATCTCCCGAACTGAAATTGTTTTTGGAAAAAACGACTTTTGAATTACCCATTGTGTTGATCGAAGAAGATACTGCAAGTTCCTTGCATAGTTTTGCCTTGCTTGTTAAAAACAACCCCGATTGGTCGTCTTGCTGTCTGACGACAACAGATACGGTTTTTAGGACACATGAATTTCATGCCTATTTAGATGCTTTTCATCAACACAAAAACGCCGATGCTTTTATGGCAGTTACGCCTTTTGTCGATGATGAGAGCCCACTTTACGTGAATACAGATTCACAGCTTCGTGTGGAAGCATTTTTGGATACGGCAACTGCCGAAACGAGATATGTTTCTGGCGGAATTTATTGCTTCCGCCAAGCGGCAATGGATTGTGCGTTAAGCTCCGTTGAAGCAGGAAATTCGAGAATGCGTAACTTTCAGCGTGCTTTATTGGAAAACGATTTACAAGTAGAAGCATTTGTTTTTGAAAAAGTCGTCGATATTGATCATTTAAAAGATCGTGTGGTTGCAGAACAATTTTTGAGTGAGGAAGTTAGTTAGTAAAATGAGCGAAATGATTTCTATTTTAGGCGTAACTCGAAAAAATCGCTTTTCACCCAATCATGTGGGGAATGATGCCGCTATATTTAATGAAGTAGTTTTAAAACTGACCGAAAAAGGTGCGTCGGTCGAAGTGTGTAATGAAGATGAGTTCTTGTCTTCTGCATCTATAAAGCAGAAAAATATTCTGACAATGGGGAGAACAAAGACTTTGGTTAAAAAGTTGCAATCTCTTCAAAATAACGGGACCAATGTTTTGAATTCCGGTTTTGGAATCGAAAATTGCTTTCGGAAAAATATGACACTTAAGCTTTTGGAAGGTGGTGTTCCTTACCCCAAAAGTATTGTGATCTCTACTGTTGCCGATATCCAATCTATTTTTGAGAAACTGAAAGGAAAGGGTGTATGGATCAAACGTGGTGATTTCCATGCCATTCATAAGGAAGATGTGACGTTTGCTGCCAGTCTGAAAGAAGCTCAGCATATCTTGAATGAATACGCGCTTCGCGGGATTAAAGAAGCTGTGATTTCTGAACATCTTGCCGGGGACCTGCTGAAGTTTTATGCGGTACGGGGAACAGACTTCTTTTTTTATTTCTACCCTTATGAACATAATCATCATAAATATGATTTGTATGAGCAAATTAATGATGAGGTTGTGCATTTTCCTTTTGACTTGGACAATTTAAAAAAGGTCGCTAATCGCGCTGCTGAAGTCCTGGATGTACATATCTACGGCGGTGATGTCATTATTGATGCAAATGGAGATTTCCATATTATTGACTTAAACGACTGGCCAAGTTTTGCGCCCTGTCGAGCAGAGGCCGCAGAGGCTATCGCTCAAATGGTTTACCATAAATTTACTGAAAAGAACCACAATGCAGAAAGAACAAGTTAATGTAATCGAAGAAGAGAATTTGAGTGCATTCGAACAATCTTTAAAATCCAATGATACAGAAGAGCGAATAGATATCTGGTTTTACCGGCCTATAGGCTATCGTATAGCGCAAGTCTGCGCTAAAATCGGTATTACGCCCAATGCTGTGACGATTATTAGTATTTTCTTTGGCGTTGCGGCGGGTATTTTATTTTATTACCCCGCGTTGTGGATTAACGTAATCGGCATGCTTTTATTGGTGTTTGCCAACTCTTTGGATAGTGCCGATGGGCAACTAGCAAGGATGACAGACAATAAGAGTCGTTTTGGCCGTATCTTGGATGGTTTTGCGGGGGATTTTTGGTTCGCATCTATTCATATTGCGATCTGCTTGCGCAGTATCAATGAAGGATGGCCACAATGGCTATGGGTATTTTGTGTGCTTGCGGGTGTATCGCATATGATTCAGTCGGCAATGGCTGATTATTACCGTAATGTCCACTTATATTTTATAAAAGGGAAAGCCGGTAGCGAATTGGATAATACGCGTGATTTGAAAGTGGACTATGATGCCTTGTCCTGGCGTAAGAATTTTTTTAGCAAATTTGTGTTGAATGGCTATATGGGCTATACACGCAACCAGGAAAAGCTTTCTCCAAAACTGCAAAAACTACTGCATATTGTTAAAAGTCGTTATAAAGATGAATTGCCAAAACAATTGATGGTAGACTTTAGGGCTCAGAACAAACCATTGATGAAGTACACAAATATTGTACAGTTCAACACACGGGTAATCTTTCTATTTGTTTGGTTGTTTATCGGTCAGCCCTGGATTTATTTTTTCTTTGACATGTTTGTCCTCAATCCGATTTTGATTTATATGTGCAACCGACAAGAAAAAGTAAGTGGTTATTTTGTTGACAAATTAACAAACGATCCAACCTATGGGTAGTAAGATCTATAAAGTACTCTTTATGCTGATCGGTATAGGCACACTTGCCTATATGATTCATGCTATGGGCATTGATGAGATTTGGAACAACCTCGAAAAGATTGGCTGGTGGTTTTTGCCTGTACTAGGCAGCTGGGCAGTACTCTACTGGATGAACGCAATGGCGTTTAAGGCAATTATTCAGGAACCGCAATTGCCACAGACAAACGTGCCATTTTGGAAAGTATTGCAATTGACGGTGTCTGGTTATGCCATTAATTATATTACGCCATTTGTTGCATTAGGGGGGGAGCCTTACCGTATCATGGAGCTTAAGAATTATGTCGGCGGTTCGAAGGCCGGTTCTTCCGTACTGTTATATGGTGTGATGCACATTTTGTCGCATATTTTATTTTGGGTCGCTTCTGTTTTTCTCATTCTTTGGTTTGTGCCTGCAAGCACCATGGTAAATGTGGCCTGTGCTGTAATTTTTGTGATGGCCATTATTTGTACTTGGCTGTTCACAAAGTTTTATAAGAAAGGAATTACAGTTTCGCTATTGAAAGCTTTGTCTAAACTACCTTTTGTAGGCAAGAAAGTCGGTAATTTACTCGAGTCGAAATATGAAACGTTGAATGACGTGGATCAACAGGTGAAAAATCTCTTTCAAAATCGCAGGGATCGTTTCTACACGGCCCTTTTTTGGGAATTTGTAGCACGTGTTGTCGGCTGTTTCGAGATTTATTTTATCGGTTTGGCTTTGGACATCAATATTGACTTTGTCGATGCCATGATTATTAGCTCAGGATCTTCCTTATTTGCCAATCTTGTTTTTTTCTTTCCAATGCAATTGGGAACACGGGAAGGTGGATTGGCTATGGCGGTGATGAGTATAGGATTGCCGGCGAAAGTCGGTATTTTTATGGGAGTTGTTACGCGAATTCGGGAAATCGTCTGGATTATGATCGGTTTGGGTTGGATGAGCTTAGTAAAAAAGAAATAACATGGATAAGTTTAACGTTAAAGGGATTATTTTTGATTATGGTGGTACCTTGGATACCAACGGAGGCCATTGGGGAGCTGTTATCTGGTCTGGTTATGAAAAATATCAGGTCCCTGTAAATTTGAATGCTTTTCAGGAAGCTTATGCTTATGCTGAACGTCAGATGGCTCTACAGCCTATTATTAAGCCGAACTTTAATTTTTTAGAGGTACTTGAAGCTAAGCTTAACGTACAATTTGAATATCTAATTGCTGCGGGTTATGAATTGGATAAAACATTAGCCGATAAAATAGCTTTTGATGGCTATTCACTGGCGAAGGATACAGTTGAGCAGGTAAAACCGCTGTTAACTTCGCTGAGCGAAAAATATCCGATTGTGATGGTCTCCAATTTTTACGGTAATCTGAAATCTGTACTTGCTGATTTTGGGATCTTGTCTTATTTTCAGTTCGTTGTGGAGTCAGCGGTGGTTGGCGTGCGCAAACCTGATCCTGCAATCTATGCTTTAGGTGTCACCAAAATGGGACTTCCTGCACAGGAAATCCTTGTTGTAGGTGATTCTTACAGTAAGGATATGGTACCTGCTAAAGCCGTTGGATGTCAAACCTTATGGTTGAAAGGACAGACCTGGGGTGAAGATAAATTGCAGGATACCTCAGCTGTAGACCAGCAGTTTACGAGTATCTTTGATTTAATCGACTTTGTTTAAATAGAGATTCTGACGAAATTCTTTAGGCGAGATCCCAACATTTCGCTTAAAGAATTTACCGAAAAAAGACTGATCCGAAAAGTGTAATTTCATCGCAATTTCCCGTATCGGGAGCCCCTGGCAGAGCAAAGATTTTGCTTCTTCTACTAAAACATTCTGAATAAGTTCTATTGCCGACTTTCCTGTAAGCTCCTTGGTAATTACCGAAAGGTGTTTCGCCGAGATGCCAAGTTCCATCGCATAAAATTGCACCATGTGTTCTTTGTGAAATGACTTTTTTAGCAGCAAATGAAAATTGGCAAGTATCTCTCGTTTCCGGGAGGGGATAGCTGCTGTATTTCGTAGATTTTGACTTCCTAAGCGGGCAATTTCACAAAATAATATTTCCGTTAAAGACTTTATAATCTGATTTTTGAAAAGATAGCTAGACTCTTGCCGGTCGTAGTGAATAAACTGCTTGAATAAGTTGGAAAGGTTGGTCGAATCCTGGTTGGATAGCGACCAGATATGGCTATCATTTAAGGCCAGGGATTTTTTTGTCACTTCGAAAAAATCTTCCTGAAAGTCCAATTTGAAGCTGAAATCAAGTGTAAAGAAAATGAGATACACTTCGCAATCCCAAGATTTAGAGACCGAAGAGCCATTGACCCTCGAAGACGGATTGGTGAGCAGTAGGTGATTTTGAGCGACCTGTATCCGTTCGTTATTAATAACAAAGGAAGTCTCGCCCTTTTTTATTAAACAAAGTGAATAGAGCTCGCCTTTTGTTAAAATATGTTGCTGCTCAGAACTAAAAACGGGTTTTGATTTGTTGCCCTTAAAATGAAAGACATAAAAGCCCTTATTTTCGAACGGTATTTCCTGTACAGACATGTTTATTTTACGATAAAATCAAAATAGGTTTTACGATAGGGCTCATCTTGCAGGGTGTAGTGCCACCATTCCTTATCGTAAGCTTTGAAGCCATACTTAGCCATAGCTTCTTTTAAAGTCTTTCGGTTGTCTTTTTGCTGGGCTGACAGGTTCGCATACTGATGATGGGATACTGCCCCAAAAAAATCAAATGGGCCGCCCATATCAATTTCTTTGTGATCCTTGAGGCTGATAAGCGTAAGATCTACAGTACTGCCGCGGCTATGACCTGATTTGGATGCAATAAAACCTAAATTAAACAAATTCTTCTTATCTAGAAGTGGATAAAATTCTCTTTTTGCAATGGTATCGTCGGTTTTTAATGACCATGACTTGAAGTTGTCAACAGCGCGTTGCGGACGGTAGGCATCGAATATTTTCAGTCCCAGGCCTTTTTTATTTAAATGACTCTCCACTTGCTGGAGTGCTAATGCAGCCCGCTTAGTTAAAATGGCGACAGGTTTTTCATAACCCCGGATCGGCCTTCCAGTAAAGTTGTGGCTGCCGAAATAACGCATTTCCAAGCTTATGGTAGGTATAATGTCCTTGACGTATACAAAATCTGAAGGCATGGTCTTTTCCTGCGCACTGAGGCAAAGTGTGAAAAGACTTAAACCGAGTGTAAGACACAAGTTGAATTTCATGGAATGAAGATACAACTTGTGTCTTAATTAATATAATAAAAACGGTGATTCCCGTCCGTATTAATAGGAATAAACCTAAATTCGGTTTAATGATTAACTTGCTGCCATTTGGTAGACATGCCCTTAATGATCAGCCAATTTTTTTCGTAGATAATTGTATATTTCAATCTGCGAACGACAAGGTGCCTTTTTATTCTCCACGTAATGATTGCTAAGCGAATTGTTAAGTATGCGCGCTTTGACATTATCATTGAGCTGTATTTGAAGCATTTCTTTTAAATCTTCCTTGATTTTTTTGCTCGTTATTTTGACCGCTGCTTCAATACGATGATCCAAATTTCTTGTCATCCAGTCGGCAGAGGAAATGAATAGCTGTTCTCGGCCAGCATTGTAGAAATACATCACACGGGCATGTTCCAAATACTCATCGACTATTGAAATGGCATTCATTTGCAATTTGAACGTCTTTTGATTTGTAGCACAGTAGATTCCCCGGATAATAAGATCTATTTTGACACCAGCGGTAGCTGCGTCATAAAGCTTTTTAATCATTTCTTTATCACTCAGTGAATTTACCTTGACAATGATATACGCCTTTCGACCCGCCTTGGCTTCGGTAATTTCCTGGTCGATATAGTGCAGGAGTTCTCTGCGCATATCCGTTGGGCATATCAAAAGGCTTTTGCAATTTTTGATCATCTCTGCAGGATTTGATTTAGGACGTCTTAGGTAATTGAAAACCTTATTGATATCAGCAATAACATCCCTGTTGCTCGTTAAAAGACAATAGTCACCATATAATTTGGCCGTTTTTTCGTTAATATTTCCTGTGCTAACAAAACCATATTGAATCGTTTTCATTCCAATACGTTTTTTTATGACACATAGTTTTGCGTGTACCTTTTTATTCGGGATACCTGTCAATACTTTAATGCCCTCTAATTCTAATTTCTCTTTCCAGTCCAGGTTATTTTCCTCATCAAATCTTGCACGAAGTTCGAGCATCACGGTGACTTCCTTTCCATTGCGGGCTGCATTAATCAAGGCATTCGCAACCTTTGAATTTGAAGCTAAGCGATATGCCGTAATCTGGATCGTTTTTACATCCGGATCCATCGCTGCTTCTCGAAGCAGATCAATGATCGGTCTAAACTCATGGTATGGAAAGGAGAGCAGCACATCTTTTTTCAATACGGTATCCGTTACACGTTCGTAATTCTGAAAATAAGGATGCGGAAAAGAGGTTCGCTCCAAAGGTTGGTTGTAGGATTTAAACACATTCGGGAAATCCATGAAGTGCTTAAAGTTATGTATTTTTTGTCCAGGAATAATACTGTCTTTTTTTGAAAGGTTAAGTTTCTTGATCAGGAATTCAACCAATTTAGCGTCCATTTCTTGATCGAATATAAATCGTGTAGGCTTACCTTTTCTTCTATTTTTTACCCCTTTGCTGATTTTCTCAACAAGTGTCGTGTTGATGTCGTTGTCAATATCGAATTCGGCATCTTTTGTTACCTTAAAAACATGTGCATTGAATACATCAAAACCAAAATAGGAGAATATTAGTGGTAGATTAAACTTAATGACATCTTCAAGCAGGATAATATGTTTTTCATCTTTTGGCGAAGGTAACTGCACAAAGCGTCCATTTTGACTGGTCGGAATCTCGATGAGTGCAAATTTTGTTTCATATTGCCATTCCTTCTTTCCCATTGCGATACCCAGATAGAGACTCTTGTCACGAATATAGGGCATAGGACGTATGTCGTCCAATATCAACGGAATAACGTTCGATTCGACCTCATCCTGATAATAGTCACTGACAAACTTTTGCTGTTCGGGATTGAGTTCTTCACTGGTCTTGATATAGACATTTTGTTTGGCCATATCTTTTTGGATACGGTTCCAGGTACTGTCAAATTTCTTTTGCTGCTTGATTACCCGGATATTGAGTTCTTCCAGGATGAGCTGTGGATCTTCATAAAAGGATTGGTTGGCGCTTTTGTCTTTCAGGTCAATAGCCCGTTTTAGACCTGCAACACGCACACGGAAAAATTCATCGAGATTATTGGAAAATATACCTAAGAATTTGATTCTTAAGGGTAAAGGGACTGTCTCGTCCGCTGCCTCCTGTAATACTCTACCATTAAAGCTCAACCAGCTAACGTCTCTAGGAATAAATTTTTTCGCCATAACTAAATATACGTAAATTTAAAAAGCAAAACTATAGCTCTAGGGGTGATAAACGAACTTTTTCGTGTTAAAGAATTATTAAGTTATTTTTTGTTTATGTATCTCAGCACGCGTGTTAATAAGAATTCTGCATAGCAAAAAAAATCCCCCAAAGATTCATTCAAGCTTTGGGGGAACGGCATGATGTTTTGTTTCTTTCTATTTCTTCTTTCCGTATTTTTTGGAAATTTGAATAGCTTTGTATTTTGTTGTGTCAAAATGCGGTGTATCGATCGACAGGCTTGTCGGATAAGGGGCGCTGCGATCGAAGAAGTATACGGTTGTGGTACTTCCATAATCATTGACAGGCATCAGGTCAAGGCAACCCGAATAGTCTGCGTTCAGCAGGTCACCTACCGTTACGGCATAAATGCGTATGATACCACCTTTGTTTTGTTCGTTTCGTACAAAAGCAACCTCCTTAAAACCTCCGGGTAAATCTTCTATACTTTTCTGATTGAAGCTATCTTTTAAAATAAAACCCAACAGCACTAAAATCGGTATGACCAAAAGCCATAACCTTTTATTCTTCTTCATTAAAATAGACTTAAATTGTAATTGTTATTCCTAATAATTTGTAAAACTCTTTTAAAATTGCCTGATGTCCTGGCCATGCTGGCGAGGTCACTAAATTGCCGTCTACTACTGCCTGATCTGCTGGAATATTTTTCCATGTGCCACCCGCTAATTCGATATCGGGACCTACTGCAACATAGGCGGTCAGGGTACGTCCTGCAAGGACCTTTGCCGCCGTTAACACTTGGATACCATGGCATATCGCTGCGACCGGTTTGTTTTGCTCAAAGAAGTGTTTCGTAATCTCCAACACACGTTTGTTGAGTCGGATATATTCTGCCGATCGGCCACCCGCAATATATAAACCATCATAATCTTCGACATTTACCTGATCGAAATCCTTATTGATAGCGAAATTATGTCCACGCAGTTCTTTATAGGTTTGGTCACCCGTGAAATCATGGACTGCTGTGGGAACAACATCTCCGCTTTTACGATCTGGAGCAATTGCATCTACAGTGATTCCTATTGATCCCATTGCCTGAAATGGAACCATTGCTTCGTAATCTTCTACAAAGTCTCCAACAAGTAATAATATTTTTTTTGCCATATCAAAAAACCTCTTTTAATAGGTTTTCAATTTACATATTAAAAGAGGTTTTCACAATGATTATTTGTTAATCTTTTGTTAACCCTGTACAGACAATTTTTCGGCAAGCGCACGTTTTGTTTTGCGTACTTTCGCTTCTAATTGACTTCTTAAGGTCGGATCGATAATTCCTTTACCTTCTTCAAAGTTTTTGTGGAATTCAGGAAGAGAGAAGGAGTCTAATATGTCGGCACCATCCCAAGTGATTCGGTTGACGGCTGTATTCAGTACAGTGGCACCGCCCATTGGACCGGGAGCCGTAGCCAACAAGAAGACTGGTTTACCGTTGAATAATTTACGGTTAGGAATACGTGAAACCCAGTCAACGATATTTTTGTAAGCTGTAGTATATGACCCATTGTGTTCAGCCAAAGAAATCAAAAGGAAATCTGCCGCATCCATTTTAGCAGCAAAGTCATGCGCCAATTGCGGAATACCTAACTCGACTTCTTTGTCGTAAGAATAAATAGGCATTTCAAAGTGATTTAGATCTAGCAATTCGATGATATCGTCTGCTTCTTTATAATATTTTGAAGTACTTGTAACGAACGTTTTGTTGATTGAATTTTTGTTGCTTGTGCCTGCAAATGCTAATATTTTCATCTTTATATCATTAGTTATGAGGAATTGAATCTGGTCGAAATGATTGAATTCTTACCTCGTTATTACCTGTGGAAAATCATTCACTTTTCCTGTTTTCAATATGTTTTAATTATAAAACCGAGTCAAACTTACAATATAATTGCTGGATAAATGTCAGTTAAATGTCTCTGAAGGGCATTTTAGTGTATTTATTGATGTAGGTCAATAAAATTAAAACGCTCGTACATACCAAGTATCCCTGTAAGCCCCCCGGTATGGATAACGAGGACCTGATCTGCGGGGGTAAAGTAGTCCTTTTTGATCAGATCATCTACGGCATAAAGCAATTTTCCTGTGTAAGTGGGTTCAATCATGATTCCTGTCGTTGCTATAAAATAATGGACAAATTCCAGTAAGGCTGCATTGGATTTAGCGTAGCCTCCAAAATGATAGTCAAGATGTAAAATAGGGGCGCTGATATCGGGATAAAGCTGGTTTACTTCGTCTTGAATAAAGCCGCCGTTTTTTAAAACAGGTACGCCATGCACACGGGTAAAAAGATCCCGTTTTTCTATTGTGCTGGCTATTCCTGCTAGTGTAGTTCCTGTACCACAGGCTGTAAAAATATGCTGGTATTCATGCTGGAGCTCATCAACGAGTTCAGCGCAACCCTTTGCTCCTAAAATACCGTAACCACCTTCATGGATATAAAAAGCCTGTGGATCCTGACCAAAATAGGTATTGTACAGGTTTTCTTTATTTCGGTAAGATTCGCGGTCAACATAAATCAGCTGCATTCCAAAAAGACGGCACATGGTTAAGACAGGATTGTTAGCTCCTTCTTCGCCACGCACAAAAGCTGTTGTTTTAAATTTAAATGTCGCTCCAGCACAAGCTGTCGCCAGAAGATGGTTGCTCCATGCACCACCAAATGTAACAAGATGGTCCTTCTGGAGTTGACGTGCCTCTTCCAGATTGTATTTTAATTTTCGCCATTTATTGCCTGATATAAAGGGATGTATGAGATCATCCCGCTTAAGCGTTACTTTAATATGCTTCTTTTCCCAAGCGGGAAGGCACAATTCAGTTTCGGGGCTATGGATTTTGAACGGCAACATAACATTAAATGAAAACAAATTTAACGAAAATTGTTTCATTTGGTTTATTTTTGTAACATGACAGAACAAATTGGATCGCAAGATCAGGAAGAACAAGAATTATTTGAACATCTACGTATTGAGGTGGATAAGGGGCAAGCGTTACTCCGCATTGATAAATATCTGATGAACAGGGTGGAAAATGCAACGCGGAGCAAAATTCAGCATGCTATTGAAGCAGGTTCTGTCATGGTTAACGGTAAGGAGATCAAGGCGAGCTATAAGGTTAGACCTGATGACCTGATTACATTGGTGCTGCCTGATCCGCCTAGGGACAACGAAGTTTATCCGGAAAACATTCCATTGGATATCAAATACGAGGATGACGATGTGCTGATTGTGAATAAAGAGGCCGGAATGGTCGTGCATCCGGGATATAATAATTATACAGGGACGCTGGTCAATGCGCTTACTTACCATATCCAGCAGTTGCCACAGCTGCCCGGAAATTCAGATCGCCCAGGCCTAGTACACCGAATAGACAAGGACACTTCGGGGCTATTGGTCATTGCCAAAAACGAAAAATCAATGGCCTTTTTGGCAAAGCAGTTTTTTGATCACAGTATTACAAGGAAGTATATCGCATTGGTTTGGGGTGATTTAAAAGAAGACGGAACAATTACAGGATATATTGGCCGTCACTTGAAAGACAGACGTATTATGGCGATGTATGATAGTGAAGATAAGGGACGTTGGTCAGTGACGCATTATAAGGTCTTGGAGCGATTGGGTTATGTGACTTTAATCGAGTGCCAATTAGAGACAGGACGCACACACCAGATTCGCACCCACATGCAATCAATTGGGCATCCACTATTTAACGATGCTATGTATGGCGGAGATAAGATTTTAAAAGGCACCGTATTTTCAAAATACAAGCAGTTTGTGGATAACTGTTTTTCATTACTGCCACGACAGGCACTGCATGCACAAGTTTTGGGATTTATTCATCCTACTACAAAAGAAAATATGTATTTTGAGGTACCATATCCTGAAGATTTTCGTTTAGCTTTAGAAAAGTGGCGTGCTTACGCTGCAAATTCAATGGCTATAGAGAATGATTAAAATTTAGAACAAAATTAAGATGCCAATAAACTATATCAATTTCAATGGCAATGTAGTGCCGGAAGATCAGGAAATATTTAGCATTGAGAATAGAGGTTTTCGTTATGGAGATGGGTTATTCGAAACGATGCTGTATAAGGATGGTGATATCCGTTTTCTAAATTTTCATGTCGAGCGTTTACAGAAAGGCATGGAGTTGATTCATTTGGACGACGCCAATCTTTTCGATGAGTTTTTTATTCGTTCAAGATCCGAAGAATTAATTCGTAAAAATAATATGTTGGGGCAACAGGTTCGCATCAGGTTAATCGTATTTAGATCTGGAGGCGGATTGTATAGTCCCACAAGCAATAAACCTGGTTTTGTTTTACAGGTGCAACGCATAGAACCGAATCTTCGGGATAAGAAGGTTGGTCTGATCGTAGGACTGTACAATGAATTCAAAAAGCCTTATAGTGACCTTTCAAAAATTAAATCCTTAAATGCGCAGATTTATGTTTTGGCTGGCATCTACAAAAAGAAAATGGCTTTTGATGATGTGTTGATTCTAAATCAGGAAGGGTATTTATGCGAATCATTGACCTCTAATATCTTTGTCTATTATGAAAAGGTCCTTTATACGCCGGCCTTGTCTGAGGGTTGTATTGAAGGCGTCATGCGAAGGGTAGTGATGGACATGGCACAGGCAGAGGGAATTGAAGTAGTGGAAGCGCAGATAAGTCCCGAAATTATGAAACGTGCAGATGAGATTTTCTGTACCAATGCCGTGCAAGGTGTTCAATGGGTCATGGGCTATAAGCAAAAACGCTATTTCAATAAGATATCACGTATCCTGCAGGAGAAATTGCTGAATTGGAACTACGATGTCAGTGATGAACAGGACTAGTCAAATTTGATATCATACAAAGGGGCAGGATTTAATCTTGCCCCTTTGTATGTATGATTCTTTCGGCCCACTGCTCAAATGCGTTTTTAAAGCTGCGCAGAAAGTCTTTGGTTTTTTGTGATTCCACTTTTCCATCGGTACCGACACAAGTTGTTATATCGCCTAGATAAGCTTCGGGTTGCTGCATCGTTAAAAGATTAACAAAGACGAGTGACTGACGCAGATGATGGTTGGCGCCAAATCCGCCATAAGCCCCCACTGATGAAGAAATTATCGCAGCAGGTTTACCGTCCCATTTATTTTTGCCATAGGGTCTCGAGCCGACATCAATGGCATTTTTTAGAACGGCCGGAACAGAGCGGTTGTATTCTGCTGTAATAAAAAGTACAGCATCCAGAGACGCGACCTCCTGGCGGAAGCGGGGGTAGCTAGCCGGCGGATTGCCCTCATCGTCAAAATCCTGATTATATAAAGGAAGTTCACTAATATCGATTATGCGATAGCTAAATTGCGATTCCTCCTGTTCAAGAATAAACTGCGCTATCTTTTTATTATAAGATTCCTTTCTCAAGCTACCGACCAATATGCCTACGTGATATATACTCATGGTGATTTCATTAAAGTCTCTATGATGTGAACAACTGATCCTTCAAAAAGGTTTGCTATTTATGGTGAATTAGAAGGGTTTTTAACCCGTTCAAACTGAGGTTTTTATCATTGTGTTAACAAAAATTAACATTTAAACATTAATCTTTTGCATACTGTTTGTTGTCGTATTGTAAAGAAGAAATTACAAACTAGAGGGAGGAGCTACTTATGAAAAAATTGTTTTATGCAGCGGCGGTTATTGTCGGGCTTTTTACGGCAGGAGCTGCACAGGCACAAGTCAGTATCAGCGTTAATATCGGCAGCCAGCCAAGCTGGGGACCAGCAGGTTATGATTACGCGCGCTATTATTATATTCCAGAATATAATATGTATTATGATGTGCCGGCAAGATGTTATGTTTATTACGATAACGGCGGCTGGATAAGAAGGGCAAGCCTGCCAAGAAGATACAGACATTACGATTTTTATCGTGCTCATAAGGTGGTCATCAATGATCGTACGCCTTGGCATCACCATGATCGGTACAGAAGCCGTTATGGCGGTTACCGTGGAAGACAAGTTGCAATTCGAGATAGTCATCATGGTGGTGGATATTCATTTGCAAGCGAACGCAGGGTAAGCCGCGAACGTTCATGGGGTGAAAGTCGTCGATATGATAGGGGATACGATAGAGGAAATGGACATGGAAACGGTCACGGACGTGGTCATGGTCATGGTGGAAGACACAGGGATTAATTAAGATTTTCCCAAAAATACGAAAGGAATCTATATTGCATGGATTCCTTTTTTTCTGAACTGCCTTTTTATTGATGAATATATTTTTTATTGAGGTATCAATGAATTCGCTGGGCTCGGTTAACGCTTAGAAAGAACTGTCAGTCCATTTACTTAGTTGCTGTTGCTTACGAAATCATGAGGTTTTTTGGTACGTAGACAATAAATTAAATAACATTACAGCCTGATTAATAAAAATTATCTTAATTTTGCGCTACAAGTGACTAAAATCCCTCATTTGATGTGATTTTTAAGTCTTGGTGAAACAATTGTAATGTGTAAGTTAATTTTTGTAATGAGAAAAGTGTTTAATTCAGTCATCATACTGATTGGTTTAGGGATCGGCAGTTTAGGGGTATATTCTTGCAATCAGAGTGGGACAAATAAGGTGCAAAATGTGGGAACTGTTGACTCTATGCAGCCAAAAAAAGATAGTTTGCTTGCTGTGCAGGATTCGATAAGTAAAGTAGATTCCCTGCGCAAAGACACCATTACAAAAATAGAGGAAAATGTGGATTATAAGGGGGCCAAAGATACGACGGTATTATTGACCGATACAGTTTCTCCACGCTATATCTATCTTACATTTGACGATGGTCCCCTGAATGGAAGTCAACACCTTGATTCCATTGCGACAGCGAAAGGTGTTAAAATTAATGCTTTTCTGATCGGCAATCATGATAAAATGAGCAAAAAACTGCACAGCTTTACGGAACGTTATAAGAATAATCCTTTAGTTGATTGCTACAACCATAGTTACTGGCATGCGCACAATAAATACAGTACTTTTTATTCGAATCCACAGACGGCTTTTGAGGATTTTGAACTTGCTGAGCAATCGCTAGGTTTAGCGCATAAAATCGTGCGCTTGCCAGGACGTAATATCTGGTATATCGGAGACCGCAAGAAGGTGGACTTGAAAAGTGGCGCCTCGACTGCCGAATTATTGCACCAGAACGGTTATAAAGTGATCGGCTGGGATTGTGAATGGAAGATTAACGGTGTTACAGGAAAACCGGATTTAACGGTGAATCAATTGTATACCCAAATGAAAAATTTACTCCGTAAAGGTACATCCTATACAAAAAATAATGTTGTGCTATTGACACATGACAATATGTATCAAACGAAAAAAGGACAGCGACTTTTATCGGATCTGATCGATAGTCTCAAACAACATCCAAACTATCGCTTTGAATTTGTGCGGAATTATCCGCAATAAAGGCAGCTGTCTATCTAAATAATAAAGGCTTAAACGGGAGAATTTAATCTTGTTTAAGCCTTTATTATTTAGTGGAAAAATCTCTTTTAATTTTGTTTGCGGAGATATTTTGTCAGTATGACAATTGTCTGGCCTTCAATTTTTCCCTCAATTTGTTCAATATTGTCCGCTACTAATCGAATATTTTTAACGACGGTACCTAAAGTAGCTTTTAATGAAGAACCTTTTACATCAAGGGTTTTGGTTAAAACTACGGTATCGCCCTCCAATAATCGCTGACCGATACTATCTTCATGAAAAGAAACATAACCATCATTTTCATGATCTCCGGTTTTCTTGGCCTCCGCTAGTGTTTCATCATCGAGATAAAGAATATCCAGCGCTTCGGATGCCCAGCCCTCATTTTTTAAGCGGTTTAACATACGCCAGCATACAATTTGTACCGAGGGATTTTCAGACCACATTGCATTGGGAAGAAATTTCCAGTCGTCTGGAGTTAATTGCTCCGTTTTGTTGAGCTGATTGACCAATGTTTCTGAAATCAGTAAAGTATTGTCCAAAGTTGATGTTATTTCTGGAGGTAAGGTGTAGGCAATTAATGTGTTTTCCGCACCTGTTAGCTCACATTTCCCTCCAGCTCTCGCTTGTAATTGTTCTTCTAATTTCATATCAGTTTTTTATAAAAGCCCAAACTTAGAAAAATTTGTTTTGATGTGCAATGACCAATATCACGATATCGGATGAAGTGACGGAATCTATAAAAAGTAAGCGTAGGTATTGAGCGCTATTTTTTCTTAAAATAAAATTGCCTGAAGAAGAACATTGGTATTGAATTTGTGTTTATTCAACGTTAGAAAACATTATTAACTGTAATATAGAATACTATGAAATGGCAAGGAGGTAAGCAAAGTGGCAATTTTGAAGACCGAAGGGGAATGTCTGGTGGCGGAAAAATTGCGCTAGGCGGAATCGGGGGGATTATTGTTTTGGTGATCGGATTTTTGATGGGTGGAGATCCCATGCAACTTTTACAGCAAGCCCAGAACATGGGGGCGCAAACCGAACAATCCGGACAGCCGCGTGAATTAAATCCTGAAGAAAAAAGGCTTACTGAATTTTCACTGACCGTGCTCCAAAGTACGGAAGATGTGTGGGCCAAGCTGTTTAAAGAACAGATGCAAAAGAATTATACAGCAACGACCCTGGTTTTTTACGATGGGGGTACTCAGACAGATGGTTGTGGCATGGGACAGGCTTCTTACGGACCTTTCTATTGCCCCGGGGATCAGAAGATTTACCTGGATTTGAGTTTTAGTAAAGAACTGTCAGATAAATTTGGAGCAAAAGGGGAGTTTGCCATGGCTTATGTGATCGCGCATGAGGTCGGACACCATATTCAGCAGTTGGTGGGTTTATTACCGAAGACGAACCAGGCCCGAGGAAAGCTCAGCGAACGAGAAAATAATAAAATCTCTGTCATGACCGAGCTGCAAGCTGATTTTTATGCCGGTGTATGGGCGCATTATCTCAATGAATTCACGGATATAAAAATTGATTACAATGATATTCTCGATGGGATGAAGGCTGCCGAAGCGGTCGGTGATGACAAATTGCAGACCGAGGCTCAGGGCTATGCGGTTCCCGAATCATTTACACATGGTACTTCCGCTCAGCGTATGGCCTGGTTTAAGAAGGGCTACGAGTCAGGTGATATGCGTTCGGGAAATACCTTTGAAGATCCGAGTCTCAAATAGACATCGTATCCTACGATAAAACACCTGATAACTAATTATCAGGTGTTTTTTTTGCCCCTTTCATTCGATTTAGTGCAGTGATAGGATTCTCTAACGCTGATTTACTTTGATGGAATCAAGAAGCTGACAATCCAGCGAATAGGAAACTACTGAACCAGTAGGTTGCAGCCACGGATATCACTTTGGTCAAAACGGCCCAATATTTCAAAAGAGCCATCCTGATATACTTTGCCTAAATCTTGTGTTGCTATAAATGAACATGAATAACGATTGGCCAGATCGATTACATTAATACCACCAGTTTTATTTAAAGGAATCAGGCTTAATGGATCATTGGTATCCCGAATTAAGATTTTCATCCATTTGGGAAGATGGAATATTCCCTGGCCTGAAGAATAGCCCTGGGAGAGCAGTTCTGTCATGCCATACTCCGAATGAATGCCATGGACAGCGAACGCTTCTTCAAGAAGCTGATGAATTTCTTGTTTGACCATTTCTTTTCGCTTGCCCTTCATTCCGCCTGTTTCCATAATAATCAGTTCCGGAAATTCGAAAGCATACTGTTCTATAAAATCAAGCAGTGCGTAAGTTACACCAAAGAGGATGGTCTTAGTACCTTTATTTTTGAGCTGGACAAGCGTATCGTAGAGCTCCTGATGATTGTAGAGGAAATAATTGCTTTCGGGCTGTTCGCTTTGTTTCATGAGATCATCGATCATATAGATCAGCGACGAACCCGTTCTCTCCAGGTAGGATGGGAGCAATGCCAGGACGGCAATGTCGCAGAGCGGACCATAGAAATCTTCAAAAATCTTCCGAAAAGTTCGCTCATATATACTCCGGTCAGCAACCAGATGTTTTGATGTGACCATACCCGTTGTACCGGAACTGGAGAATACGATTTCAGCTTCCATTCCTTCAGCAATAACCTGTTGGGTCTTAAAAAACTCGATGGGCAGGAAAGGAATATCAGTATAGTGCTGAATACTGTCCTTTTCTCTTCCCAGTAATCTGACGTAGTCACGATAAACCTTACAATGCAGGCTTTGGAATCGGTAGGTATCTAAACAATGCTGATTAAAATCATCTTCGGTTTTAATCTCAAAAAAATCCTTCCAATTCGTCATAGCATTTAAAAATTTGATGAGCAAAATTAACTAAAATTTGGAATATAGTGATCACTTAGTAAATCCCATTTACGGGATAGCTACCGAAGATGGATGATATTGCTGATATGCGGGGCCTGAGATCTTCTGTGAGCTAGACGGGAAAGGAAGCCATCAAATTATCCATTATATCCGTATTGAAGAGAGTTAGACCGGAGGGGGGATATAAGATGTGGGAAATCCTGAGGCTAAATTTAGCGAATTTGACCTCAGGATTTTATTTTTTTACAGCATACCACCGTCGACAGGTAGAACCTGCCCAGTCACGTATGCAGATAAGTCAGAGGCTAAATAAAGACAAGCGTTGGCTACATCTTCTGGTTCTCCGGCGCGTTTTAAAGGAATACCTGCTTCCCATCCCGCCACAACTTTTGGATCCAGTACATCAGTCATTTCGGTACGTATAAACCCTGGAGCAACTACGTTTGCACGGATATTCCGGGAACCTAGTTCTTTGGCGATGGATTTTGTGAACCCGATAATACCAGCTTTTGATGCCGCATAATTTGCCTGACCAGCATTTCCTTGCACACCCACAACGGATGACATGTTGATAAATGAACCTTTACGGTTTTTCATCATAATTTTTGAAGCAGCCTTTGTAACGTTAAAGACAGACTTTAAGTTGACGTTTAATACATCATCCCAATTCTCCTCGGTCATGCGCATCAACAGGCCATCTTTTGTGATACCGGCATTATTTACGACGATATCCAATCCTCCAAAATCGGCAACAATAGAGTTGATCAATTGTTCCGCTTCTTCGAATTTTGAAGCATCAGAACGATAGCCAATCACTTTGGTGCCAAAAGCCTGAAGCTCCTGCTCCAAAGCCTGTCCTTTTTCGACAGAAGAAAGATAAGTGAAAGCGACGTTAGCACCATGTTGTGCAAACACTTCCGCGATTTTCCTTCCGATTCCTTTTGATGCTCCTGTTACTAAAGCAATTTTTCCTTCAAGTATTTTCATCTGTATAAGTTATTTGTTCGTCAATTGTTCACTTCTAAGGCATTCGATGTGCTTTCTGTTTTCATATGCCATCTATCGCTGGAATTCAATAAGATAAATGAATTCGATTCATCTGGTTTATCTTGTCGTGTTATGCTACGATGACGCTGTTCTTTCAGTACACCTTATTTTTAAGTACTCCGTAGCCACGACTAAATGATACGGTTTCATCGCTATGGTGTACACTATTGCCTGTCGATGTTTTGCAAAAATGTTAAAACTATATTATAACACAAAATCTTTCGCTAAATAACGGTTTAAAATACCAAAACATTGCAGGCTACTCCTGTGTTTATTTTTGAGCGGGCATTTGTTTTCGGTATATAAATTTAGGATTTAGCGGTAAGCGATCGCTCACTTAGGATTATTTTAATAAATCAATGGTATTTTTGAATAAGTGGTTCTAAAAAGTACAGTTTTTTGACAAAAGACTTGGGGGTTTACCAAAAACTATATTAAATTTGCATCAATCACAAAAACATGAGCAAAAAATCAAATAAAGAAGTTGACGTTGTTCTAATCGGCGCCGGTATTATGAGTGCTACTTTGGGTACTCTAATCAATGAATTAAGCCCAGACGTTAATATTGAAATTCTTGAGCGTTTGGATGTTGTGGCTGCTGAAAGTTCTGACGCTTGGAATAATGCTGGCACGGGCCACTCTGCCTTGTGCGAGTTAAATTATACCCCGGAACAGAAAGATGGTTCTGTAAAGATTGATAAAGCAGTGAAAATTGCCGAGCAATTTGAAGTGTCTAAGCAATTTTGGTCCTACCTCGTTGATAAAGGCATTATTGCCCAACCTGAAAATTTTATCCGCAGTATTCCACACATGAGTGCGGTTTTTGGTGAAAAAGATGCTAAATTCCTAAAGACAAGATGGGAAACATTGACGACCCAAAATTTGTTCAAGGGCATGGAATATACCGAAGATCCGACATTGCTGAAATCGTGGATTCCATTGATGATGGAAGGACGCGCTGCAGATGAAAAAATTGCCGCGACTAAAATGGATCTCGGTACAGATGTTAATTTTGGTTCATTGACACGTGATTTAATCGCTAATCTTGAACATAAAGAAAATATTTCTATTTCCTTAAACCACGAAGTTGTCGATATCGAACGCGAAGACGATGGTCGTTGGGAAGTGGAAGTCAAAGATTTAAAAACCGGCGTAAAACGAGAAATCAAAGCTAAATTTGTTTTTATTGGAGCTGGTGGTCACTCTTTATTATTGTTAGAAAAGTCGGGTATTCCAGAAGCAAAAGGTTATGGTGGTTTTCCGGTGGGAGGCCAGTGGCTGAGATGTGTCAATGAAGAGATCATCAATACGCACCATGCCAAGGTATATGGTAAAGCTTCTGTAGGTGCTCCGCCGATGTCGGTTCCCCATTTAGATACCCGCTATATCGATGGTAAGCAAGCGTTATTGTTTGGGCCATATGCTGGTTTCTCAACTAAATTCTTAAAACAAGGTTCTTATTTCGATTTACCTGCTTCCATCAAATTATCCAATATTCGTCCGATGTTATCGGCCGGACTTGACAACTTACCATTGACGAAGTATCTAATTACGGAAGTCATGAAGTCTCCAAAAGATAAATTGGAGTCTTTAAAACAATTTATGCCTACGGCTAAATTGGAAGATTGGGTTATCGAGAAAGCAGGACAGCGTGTACAGGTAATCAAGAAAGATGAGAAGAAAGGTGGAATTCTTGAATTTGGTACTGAAGTCGTGTCTAGTGCGGACGGTTCTATTGCAGCTTTATTGGGGGCATCTCCGGGAGCTTCTACATCCGTAGCGATTATGATTAGCCTTTTAAAGAAATGTTTCCCTGAGCGCGCGAAGTCGGATGAATACCGTAAGAAATTACGTGAGATGATTCCTTCACATGGGAAATCATTGAACGACGATGCACAGCTTTGCAAAGAAACACGTGTACGCACACATAAAGCGTTGAAATTAATCGATATCGATTAATTCATCGAACAAAAATACTTATGGGGTGCTCAGAATGACCTTGATCATTCTCGGCTGAGATTATACCCAATAAAAGCGATTGTGCGACCTTGTACAATCGCTTTTATATACCTGATCCAGGTAATGCTGGCGTAGGGATTTAATTTCAATAAAAACATCCGTTTTTTCTCCCGTAGGTTTATTATGAATAACATTTAATAATAAACTATTCGAATGACTCCTGAAACGATTTTCGAAGCTTTTATAAAACAGATACAACAGGCTACAATGGCGGAATGGCTAGGGGTATCTTTTGGTATTTTGCAGGTCTGGTTTTCACGGCAAAATAAATCCATTAATTATATTTTTGGGATTATCGGTATTCTTATATCGGTATACGTGTTATTCCATGCAAAATTGTATGCAGAAATATTGTTGCACCTGTATTATTTAGTCATGAGCATTTATGGTTGGATTTACTGGAAATATAGCAGTGATGCCGCGGTGCCCATAACAAGCTGCGAAACGAAAGAATGGTGGATTGTAGGCGCGATCTGTATCATGGGTTTTTTCCTTTTCTATTTTGGATTGGTACATTTAACGGACTCGGATGTCCCGCTATGGGATTCTGCGGTTTCATGTACTGCCTGGGCAGGGATGTGGTTATTGGCGAAGCGGAAAATTGAAAATTGGATCTTGTTAAATATCAGTAATCTGATGGCAATTCCTTTGCTGATCCATAAAGGGCTGTTTCTGTATTCGGGCCTGACTTTGTTTTTATTTGTCATGGCATTTAGTGGATATTTTAATTGGAGGAGAATTATAAGTGAAGAAAGATATGCAACTTAGTAGCGAAGATATTGCTATTCTGAAAGATAATCAGGCAAAAGGAATCGCGCAGAAATCGTTGTCAGATGAACAATTGGAGCTGATTTATCGCAGGAAATGGTTTAAGATTTGGGTTCCCCCTGAATTGGGCGGATTGGGACTCACGCTACCCGAAGGACTCCATTTATTGGCTGATCTGGCCTATTGGGATGGGGGATTGGCCTGGACAGTGACATTATGTTCTGGAGCTAATCTATTTGTCGGTTTTATTGATCCAGCGATAGGGAATCAGATTTTTGAAGCAGATCAGGTTTGTTTCGGTGGCAGCGGACAGGCATCCGGTACTGCTACACGTGAAGGTGAGCATTATCGGCTCCGCGGTTTTTGGAAATACGCTACTGGAGCACCCCATTTAACACATTTCACTTTAAATGCACAGATTCTGGAGTCGGGAAATCCAGTATTGGATGAAAAAGGCGAACCGCTTATAAAATCATTTTTTGTCGATCGTGACCATGTATTGATCCATTACGACTGGGATACATTTGGATTGGAAGCTACGGCTTCGCATTCTTTTTCGCTGGATGACATTGTCGTTGATGGCAGGCAGTCGTTTGAGATTGATGCGGCAAAAAGTACACGTGAAGAGCTGCTGTATCAATACCCTTTTATGCCGTTTGCGGAATTGACCTTATTGGTCAATTTTATGGGAATGTATAAACGATTTTTGGATTTGATGGAGAAACTATTTGTATTGAAAAGCAATCAATCGAAATGGGAAAAGTCTGAAAGCAAAGCAGCGTTTAGGTTGCTTGATAATTTTCAGCAGGATTACATAACGCGAAAGGATGCTGTAATGAATTTGGCTTATCATTCTTGGGATAACCTCCGTGATGGTATTGATAATGTGGCAATTTATGCGGAAATAGCCTCTCAAAGCCGGGATTTTGTAGCTTCCATTTTAACGAACACGATCACCCTCTATCCACATACGGGAATTGCGGGTGCTGCCATTGATCATGAAATCAATATCATCTTCCGAAATATTTTTACGGCTTCGCAGCATAAGTTATTGCAGAAGAGTTTATAACAACAAAGACTATCCTAGGATAGTCTTTGTTGTTATAAAGTGAAGTGTACTCACGAGAGTACAGTGCAAATTTTGGTGTCATTATTGCAATTTATTATAGATCTAATGTAATGAATACCCTTTCGTAATTGTCTTTTATACCTCTGCCTTCTACTTTTTGAACAGAAAAAGGTGCAATTATAATTATGAAACAAAACTTATGTTAAATACTTCAAAAATAAAAAATGTCATTTCAATAATATGCGTGCTAATTAGCAATTTAGTAAATGGGCAAAAAATAACACATTATGACGGAAGTGTATATTTAGATTCTCTAAAAATCATCAATGCATCTTTCAAGATTAAATATTTGAATACCGGAACCAATGATATTCAATTCTATATCAATAAAAATTCAGACATAAAGAAACTCACTTATAGAAACAAAAGGATAAAATATAAGATATTAGAGGTCATAGAAGACTTAAAAAAGATTTCCATTCAAAACAGTTTTCCTTTGAAATTCGATCTGAATATTTCCTACTCATATCCGCTGGACAGAATTGAGAGTAAGATATTCGCATATAATCCCAATTGGATCGAATTGAGCCTTTACACAGGTTGGTTTCCGGTCAATATCGAAGATAAAAACTATTCGTATCGATTAGAGGTTAGTGTCCCGAAGAATTATGAAATCATCGGTAACGGTGACATCAAAAAAGAGGGCCCGCATACGATAATCGTTAACAACGACAATCACTTTGACATACCTCTTGTACTATCCAAAAGATTCCAGCACTTCAAATCGTACAATAATAAAATTAAATTTTTCTCAGTACAGCTTTCATCCGAAAAAATAAGAGAAATCAAAGAGTCATCTTCTGCAATGTACAATTTCTATCAAAGTAATTACGGAAACAGTCTTACGGAAAGTTTAGTCGTTACCGTAAATCCCTTTGAGCACGATATGTCCTACGCAAGACGCGGATTCATTTCTTTGTCCTTGTTGGATGGATATGGCCTGATTGATAAAAAAGTGCTTGCTCATGAGATTGCACACTTATGGTGGCAGAATGCTAAAACAGGGGTATGGGAAGATTGGCTTAATGAATCTTTCGCCGAATATTCGACATTGAAATGGTTAGAAAAGACATTTTCACCCGAGATCTTTGCAAAACAATTGAGAAAATATCAAGAAGCCTATAAAAAGCCGACCAAAATTTCTCAAACAACGACAGGAGATAGTAACTGGCATTCGATCGCTTATTATAAAGGGCCTTATATTCTATATCAATTGGAGAAAAATATAGGAGAAGAAAAAATGTTGACATTTATGAGAATGGTGCATAAAAACAAAATCTCAACGACGGAGAAACTTGTCGATGTATTAGTAGGATTTGCCGACGAAAGGGCAGTGAATCAATTCAGAAGCGAAATCTATTAAGGAATATATCTCGAATCTTTTATATAAAAGGCTAGGTATCTCCAAAAGAGAAATCGAACGCTAAAAAAGGGTGAAAGAGACCCTTTAAACCCGATTGTTTGAATACTTGGGCACCGAAGACTAGATACTTTATCCGAAACTTGCGAGCACGCAATGAACTTACTTTAACAGCTTAGGTTATAGTTTTGTATGTGCATAAAAAAGGAGACAACTTGAAAGAAGTATCTCCTTTTGTGTCCCCGACGAGATTCGAACTCATATCGTCAGAACCGGAATCTGAAATTCTATCCATTGAACTACGGGGACGTGTCGCAAAGATATACTATTTTCTAGATCTTACAAATAATCTTTGCGATAAAATTCAATCTTTTAGCAGACTATTTTTTAGTCCTTTTATTGCCAGCATTTTGTGTTTAACATTCGCTAATACCGTATTTTTTTAAGCAGAAGCTAATGTTTTATATATGAATGCTTAGCATCTGGCTGAAGGTATTTGCCGATAGTTACTGTTCCCTTTTATCCACCAGATAAATGGGTTTTCGGCTCAGCGGATTGTAAATTCTGCTGATCAAAATTTCTTCACGTTCGAACTCTACATTGGGAATTACGCGCAGCTTCGCCTGAAAACTATCTTTAATTTCTTTTAATAACGTGCTGTTTTGTTGCTTGGCGGCGACTAAAATCCGGATGTCGTCTGTACCGACCGCAGTGCTGGATATCTCTATCTGATAATGTTCAATTTCTTGGTAACTCGCCAATACATCAAACATAGCTGGCGGAAACAAGGTTGTCCCTTTATATTTAATCATCTGCTGTTTTCGGCCTTCGACAGGACCGATTCGATAGGAGTTTCTGCCACAGGTACATGGAGCAGCATGACGCCTGACCATATCGCCAGTCTGATAGCGCAATAGGGGCATCGCCTCTATTCCTAATGTCGTTACTACCAATTCACCCAGCTCGCCATCTGCTACCGCCTGACCCTTGTCGTCCAATATTTCGGTAATAATTAGGGCCGGATGTTGGTGACCTCCTGCGAATGCTTCACATTCTGTAAATGCCGAACTCATTTCAGTAGAGGCATAGGTGGAGTAGAGGGCAATATTCCATTTTTCCTGAATTCGTTTTGCCAGCTGGTTATCCTGCAGTTCAGGAGTTCTGAGATTTTCACCGATACAAATGGCGACCTTTACAGAGCTGCTGTTGTAGTCGATGTTATGTGCTTCGGCATAAGCAATCATTTTGAGCAAGAAGGATGGTACGACGACAAGAAACTTGGGTTTAAACTGCAGAATTGAGTCCCATTGCATCTGTGGTATTCCGGCTCCAATACGGAGTATTCCAGCTCCAATCTTGCGGAGTCCGAGAAAATAAGCCAAGCCAGCCATAAAACGACGGTCCAAGGTCGTCATAATTTGTACCCGATCGCCTTTTCTTATACCTACCCGCTCAAAAGAAATCATCTCATTATAAGCCAAACGATCAAGATCGGCATCTGTCAATCCAAATACAACAGGGCTGCCCAAGGTGCCGGAAGTAGTTGAGAAGTCGATAATCTCCTCTTCGGGAACACATAGAAAATCCCAGTTGAACTGTTGCAGCTGTTTCTTGGAAGTCGTCGGAAGAAGATGGAGGTCCTGAATACCGCGGATGCGCTGCAAATCAATGTCTTCTTGTTGAAAAAGACGTTTGTAGTAAGTTGAATGTGTATTCAAATAATTTAAAACATCGCTTAGCTTTTGGTCCTGAAAAAGCTTAATTTCTTCCAGACTTGCTTGTTCTAGGGTTGGGATCATCGATTATCTCCTTTCTTCTCAATTTTATGGATATATGAAGTAATATTTTTGCGGTCAGTCAGTGTGGTCACTTCGCAAGAGTTGGCCTGCCGCAATTGCTTTAGTGCTTCCCCATAGCGTTTTTGTTCAAAGTAATACTTTCCTCTCTTATAATAGACTGCCCAAAACAGCGGATTGAGCTTTTGATATGCTTGCCATTCTGATTCAGTAATCGTTTGATCTGATTTCAGCTTGTGGTCTATTACCCGATCTTGTTTACGGTAGTCCTCATAATCGCGATAGGCTTTACTCGTTAAAAACGCATCCTGTGGAATATTTAATGCCGTATTGGCCAATGAATACGCTGCCCGATGTGTATTGGTGGCAAAGATCTTATTGAGGTCATAACAGACAAATTCCCCAAGCTGATAGGGATTGGCAGAGACCCATACAAGGCGTTTTTTCGGCTGGAAAATGATTCCGTGATGAGCCAATAACTGATTTAAGGCCTTTTCATTGCCATAGCCGATTTCTTTATTTTTTAATCCGTTGCGATCTCTCAGTATAGCCGCAACTTTAGGAGCTGTAAGTTTATCCTGTTGTTGCAATTGCTCAGTCAGCAGTTCGTATCGATAGGCACTGTGACTTTCTTCAATCTGCTTTTGGTTGCGCTTATCCGACCGATAGGCGTTACTCTGAAAATGATTTGTACATAGTAGATAATTTGCATTGTCCGATTCAAATACATCAAAATTATGGGGTGACATTTCGATCAAAATGGCGCGGTCTTCCGCTGCGGAGCCGATCATCAGTGATTCTGAAATGAAAATGGGGTGTTTTTTTGCAATGGCAATGGCCTCCTTAAAATTGCGGGCATACTGAAGTATTTCTCGGGCAACAATAGATATGGGCGTTTTTGCAGACCAGGGAATAGACGATTTTCCCGCATTGAGGGTAACTGTCAGGCCAGCACTGTTCATGCCAGAGACGACACCGATCATGCCAGCCCAGCCCACGGAGAGAAATGAATAACCGGAGTCGGGTTTCACAATAGTAATTAATTTATTGTGACTAAAATCGTCGCCCGCATAAAAGTCAAAATTTCGGCCGATAATGAGCTCGCCATCTGCCGATTTCGATCCCCATGCCGCCAAGGAAGAACAGCCAACCAAAGCAAGGTCCTGAAAGGCGTGGCCTAAGTCATGGGCCCCATGAAGAAAAAGATTCCGTTGATAGGGATCCATAAGGGAGTCGTAGCGGGGTGAAGCATACCGTGACAATCCAAAAATCTCCTCTCTATATGCTAAGGGAATATATTTATGGATGTTCCGGTTATACATCTTCGTCAATCGCATCATCCATCTCTGCTTGCGCTCAGAAGGGATAAACTCTTGGATCTTAGTGAAAAAAGCCCGCTCCTGGTAGGCATATAGGGACTTGGTCAGTATACCTGTTTTTAAACCGATTTCCATTGGATTGCCACCAACATACAGTTCCCATAAACCTTGCGCATTATGGAACAGAAAACTACTATCTATTGAAAGATAATTGTCCGTTGAATCAGCCAGCTTTAACTTCGGCATCTCTAGCTGCTCAAATCTAGCTTTTTCCTTTAGGGCACCGTTCAGTGCACAGGAGCTAAACAGTGATGCTATCCAGATCGCCAGCCAATACGTTTTCATCATTCTCTTTAAATAGATCATCTTCAAATTCTTTTCCAAGCATCATTAAGCAGCAGGAGAAGGCTGTAATTGTAACACCCAATACGCCATGCATTTTGACATTCTGACCTGTCAGAAATAAATTCTTGACTTTTGTCTTCGTGGAAATTAAACTATTCAGTGGATGCTTATATTCTTTTAGATACCCATACATGTTACCATCTTCAGCACCTATAAAATCACGGTAGCTTAGTGGACTGGAGGTATGAATAGAGCGGGTAGCAGCTTTAATATTCGGAAACAACCGTTGGAGTTCTTCGATAATTTCCGTTGCTTTCGCAGCTTTAAAAGCTTCATACGCTTCACCACGGCTACTTAACCGCTGGATAATGGATCGGTTGAAAGACTCATTCCATTCCTGCACTTCGCCTGCGGTCATGTAGCACATCACCGTCATTGTGCTGCAATAGTCCTGATTTTCACCGTTGCAGCTCATGGAAATAACCAAAGGAGATTGATCCTGATCATACCAAACTGACGCTATATTTTTATAATGGTAAATATTATAATTTTGATAGGGGATATAACCTTCTTTACAAACAATATAAACAGAAAAAACTGAAGGGCTTAGCGGTAGTCCTTTTATTCGCTTGACATAGGCTTGTTTTTGAAATCTTTCAGGGAGCATAGCAAAAGTATGCTGGAGATTGATATTCGAAACAAATTCCTTTGCATAGATCAGCTGCTGGTCATCGGTACGCACTGCTTTGATCAGTTGATCATCCATTTCTACAGCAATGACCTCCTTATTTTTGACGATGTCGCCACCGTATTTTCGCAATTGGCGGATCAATAACTTGGCAATTTGGCTCCCGCCATTTACACAGCGCCAAGCGGATTGAATATAGGAGTTGATGGTCAGGGCATGGACATAGAGCGGTGTGCTTTCCTCTTTTGCGACATAAAGGAAGTTAGATCCGACCAGTACGGCTTTAAGAAGCTCATTATCCGTTAAGTCGTCTAGAAAAGATTTTAATGATATTCCCAAAACAGCTTCATTGAAACCAAAACTTTTGCGAAGATTATACATGGGAAATGAATTACAGATTTCCTGTATCTTCTCACAATATGCAGTTAATGCTTGTTTTTCCGCTGGAAAATAAGGAAGCAATTGACCGATAAAATTCTCATACCCTTGCGCATGGGGGTAATTGATGGGATTTCCTTCAAATGAAATCCGATCATATTCGTCAAGGCCCATGCGTTGGATCGATAGATCTTTCATAATCCCCAGATAGTCGAAATATTTATACAGATTTTCGCCTTCAGCTAAGCCCCCGATATAATGAACACCTGTGTCTAAGATCTCCTTGTCACGTACAAAAGTCTGTAAATTGCCCCCGTATTGATTGTTTTTTTCAATCACACAAACTTTGCGTCCAAATTTGGCAAGAAGAACTGCGGTAACCAGACCTCCGAGCCCGGAACCGATAATGACACTATCGTAGACCTTATCCATTCATTCTTCTTTTTAATACACAACTGTATTGATCGTTAAATACTTCTTCAAAACCAATATAACTGGGTTTTTCTACAAAATCATAACATACAATAGTATGTATTGAATCGGTAATTTCAAAGTTTTGATCGTTACTGCCCCAGACAACTACATCAAAACGCAATGTGTTTTCTGGCAGATGATTCAGATAGGTCAATTTACGTTTTTGTTTTAGATACGTATTGGCCGCAATCGCACGTTTTTCGGGGTCGTGGATAAATGTTTCTACCCGTCGCTGTGCCTGTTGCAACGTCAACAAAAATTCAATATGACCGTAATTGTCTCCAATATGCAAAATTTTTGCATTTGCTGCAATGAAATTATTCCATGCGGCATACGACGACTGATGAAGATCAAATTCGTTTAAGCTCAATTTTTCGATTTCCGTTTCTTTATACCGATAGTTTAAGCTTAGTTTTTGTCTAAAATAAGCTGGGCCTTCAAACTGCTTTCTGATTTCGGCAAATTGTTGTTTGAATAATCCGCTGATAGCTTTACAGCGTGCTGAGTAGCTGTCTCCAAATCGCCGGTCATTCGGTCGTATTCTTTCACCGATGACTGTATTGAGCGTTCCATCATAAATGATAAAATCCCCTTTTGGACAGACATCAGCAGCTCCGTGTATATAGATTGGGAGGATATCCAATTGCAGTTGTTCTGCAATATAAAATGCTCCTTTGTGAAACCGCTGGACATCATTTGTTGCCGACCGCGTTCCTTCAGGAAAAATCGCAATCGAATACCCTGCATCGATACGTTGCTTTAATCTATTTTTAGATTTTTCTAAATCGTCGTCGAGCATTAAAAAGCCTGCACGTCTGACGACACGGCCAAAAACAGGAGACTTGTAGACCCATTCATTCGTAACAAATATGCATTTTGGCAATAGACGCCCAATAAGAAGCGTATCTAATAACGAATTGTGATTGGCTATAATAATCGCGGGTTTTTTGAAGTCTTCACTGTGCGGCTTGAATTGCTGTTTCTTGACAAAAGGGTTGGATCTTAATACAGAGTCACCAAAACGGGACATGACTCGTGTCATCCAAGCTCTGTTAGAGATCAAACTAAAGAGAAGACCTGAAAGCATACTTCCGATGATATAGTAGCTAAAGGAAAACGCTGAAATCAAGCGCAGGCGCAAAGTCAACGGAGATAAACCTCGGGAAGGTCTGCGGCGAAATACAAATCTAAAAACGAGCGGGTAAAGAACAAAAGTATTTAAAACAGCCGCTGTAACACCGAGCAGGGAAACTGCTGAAATGGATTTTAAAGCGGGATGTTTAGCGAAGATCAAGGCGCCGATGGCTAAGATTGTCGTTAATACCGCAAGGAGGATAGAGGTACGGTACGTTGGCATTTCATCCTTGCCTGTGCTGTATTCTTTTTGTAGGGCCGCGGTCATAAAGATCGCAAAATCTACCCCGTGACTGAATACGAGTGTGCAGACAATGGTGCTGAAAATATTGAATTCAAGATTAAATAACCCCATTAAGCCGCCTGTAACTAAACCCGTCAACACAATAGGCACCATGCTTATCAATGTCAGCTCGATCCGGCGGAATGACAGCCAAAGAATAACAAATATGGCTACAAAGCTGTAATTAATCAAGGTGTTAAAGTCGTTGACGAGCTGGCCCAAAAAGGTTTCATTCATTTCTTTGCGATCAATGACGATCGTACTTTTCGCATTAAACTGTCCAATCAATTTTTCCCGGTCTTCTTCCGAAGTTTTTACAATGGTATTTGTGGTAAAAAAACCATCTTTTGAACTCAGGTATTCCGCGAGCATACCTTGGTTGAGTTTGCGATAATCATCCAGTGAGGCTGTTGAAAATTTCTGATCCAGGAGTGTGAAAAATGCTTGATAAGCATCAGGTTTAAAGCCAAAAGCAGCACTACAACGGATAAGATTCTCCCGGATTTCCTTTTTACGTATCTCAGTCCAAAAGGAATTCCATTGGGCAATTTTAGTCTCCTGATCCTTTTTTGATAAGACGATTTCGCCGATGGAATTGACAGCGATGACGCTTGTATCCTGTTGTAACTTGCGATATAATATTGAATTATCTGAAAGAACCTGGTCAATATTACTACCGTAATTGATCAGAAATAGAGACTTATTTTGCTGTTGTGTTGAATTTTCAAGTTTGTGTTCCGCTTCCTGTAATTCTTTTGGGAAGAAATTCAGCGCAGACAGATCTTTGTTGAATCCTACTTTCCAAAAAGTAAATAAGCTCACAGCTAACAGTAAATAACTAAATAGCTGTAAAGGTTTATACCGTTCAAAACTGAAGTCGGAAATCCGATCGATCAGATGATTTTTATCATCCAGCGTCTTTATATTTGGTTTATAGATATGCGGTATAAGGATCAATGAGAAGATTCCCGAGAATAGGATGGCAATAAAAGCAAATATTCCCAAATCTTTTAAGGCTTCCGAATTGATGAAGAGCAGGCAAAGAAAAGAGACTGCTGTCGTACCTGCGCTCATCAGAATCGGCTTGGTGATTTCTTTATACAGGTGTCTGATATCTTGGGTCTGCTTGAAATGCGTCATGATATGCAGAGCATAGTCTATGGTGATACCGATTAAAACTGCAGCAATAGAGATTGAGATGGCTGATATGGTGCCACGCAGAAAATATAAAAATGCCAGTGCGAGCAAAGCTCCAAAAATTGAGGGAATAAAGATAATGACCGGAATTTGTATCTTCTTATAGAATAGGATCAAAATGAGCATCAATAAACTCATCGAAATGAATATAGTCGTTTGAATGTCCGTTTTGATCTGCTTGGCATTGGCTACGGCAACTAAGGATGCTCCAAAGTAACTGATTTTGGATTTGTTTAGGAAGCGCTTGTTTAACTCGCTTTTCATCTGTTCAAGCCTGCCCGCAAAAATCGCATTATGCTCAGTCTCCGAACCCGAATATTTGGGATTAATAAACAAGAGCAGTTTGCTTGAATCTTTTGTAATAATGTAACCATTGTAAAGTTGAAAGTCACCGGCAATACTGAGCTTTTGGAATTTTTTAAGCGCCATAAAACCGATTCCCAAGGGATCCCGCTGTATAAAAGATTTTGCAACGATACTCGTAGGTGAAATTAATGCGGCATAATTGGCTTCGACTGTTTGCGCGATACTGTCAACTGGGAGGCGATCCGCTATGGACCTGTAATCATTCTGGTCCAATAGTGTGGGTAATTGCTGGTATACAAACTGCATGGTACTTTCCATCTCCTCATCGCTGATTTGCCCTTGTATGCTCTGGTAGTAGGGGGCAAGTGATACGATGCTATCTGAAAAGGAATTGGCCATTTCAACCATATCGTCAATTGTAGCAGCCTTTTCCCGTTCGATAATGACACTTATTTTATCGGAAAATTTAAGCTGTGCCAATATTTTGGCCATCTCATTTGTTCGCTCGTTTTGAGGTATAATCCGAGTAATGTCTTCTTCAAACTTTAGTTTTAGCGCGAAATAGCCTGTTGCAGCCAAAAAGAGCAGGGCAACTAACCAGACGATATAAGGTTTCTTCTTGAAAAATAGATAAAGCTGATAGAAATAGTGCTGCATATTAACGTCGTTGATTAAACCGCAATAATGTAAAAGAGGAAAACCCAAATAGGAGGGCGGCCACTAAAGCCAATGTGAGACTACCCAATACATATTGCAAAAAATGTTCGGATATCGCTTGAAAATCTATATGGCTATAATCCAGCAACGGTTTGGTGCTGGGGATCAATAACTTGCCTGTCTGTATCGATCCCCAAATAATCAATGGGATCATGGGCGGAATGCTGACATTGGAAAAGGCAAAACAAAGACCTTTATTAAGCCTAAAGACAGAAGCAAGAAAAATTGATAAAAAAGACTGAAATCCCCAAATAGGAGCAATCCCAATAAACACACCCAATGCGATCGAAATTGATTTAACAAAATCGGAATCGTCCGTTCCCAGAATATCTTCTCTTAGAAAATCCTTAAAGCTTTTTTTTTTGAAACTTCGAAAAGCATTTCTTGGAAATATATAGAGGAGGCTAATTAGGACCAAAACGGTGTTGAGAATGCTAATTCGCGTAAAATCTTTAAATGGCCTAAAATGAGAAACCCGTTCATTCGGATCATAAAGAATTTTAATCGGGACATTTTTGACTTCGATACCCTTCCATGCGGAACGAACAATCACTTCAATTTCAAGTTCGAATTTGTTGGTATACAGTTTTTTAGGTATACTTTCCAACGGATATAGCCGATATCCAGATTGGGTGTCGGCAAGTTTTATCCCAGTCTCAAACCAAAACCAAAAATTAGAAAACTTGTTACCGAAACTGCTTTTCTTCGGTATTCCGGCTTGATCCATTTGACGTCCACCAATCAATAGCACATTTCCGTCATTTTGTTGAAGTGCTTCTATAAATACCGGGATATCGTCGGGGAAATGCTGTCCGTCCGAATCAATCGTGATCGCGTACTGAAAACCCTGTGTTTTTGCGATCTCAAAACCTTTTCGTAAAGCCTTGCCTTTACCCGAATTTTTTTCAAGATGCTGAACTGTAATGAAGGGGTAATCCGCTAAAATTTCTGCTGTTGTATCTGTCGAACCATCGTTGACAACAATGACTTGTTCGGTATAAACCAAAACTCCGTCCAAAACCCTCCGCAGCGTTTTCGCATTGTTATACGTGGGAATAAGCACGCATACGGCGGCAGGGATCATAGACTGGCTTGGGGTTTGCAAATTGGACATGGCTACAAAACAGGATAAGAGCGATAAAAGTTAAGTTCCATTTTAAGCGCAACGGTGTCATCGAAAGAACAATTAGCCTTGACCTGTATTGTTTCGGCCTCCTGAATCGCCAATTCTAGTTTAACAATTGGCTGAACAGTGGGATCTATAATGGCATAAAAACGAATGTTTTTAGCGGACCGCATACGTAATTTTGTCTGTAATATTTCCTCAGCTGTATTTTTTATGATCTGTAACATACATACACCCGGTGTTACGGGCCTACCTGGAAAATGGCCTCCGAAAATCGGATGATCTGGATGAATACGTATTTCCAGCAAATGCTTTCCATCTTCCTTTACCTGACGATCGAGTATGTTATAAAAGTCTGCTAAAACCATGTTTCAAACTTAGATAAATTAACTTTTATATGCAATCTAATTGCGGAGCATATAAAAGTAATTAGCTGAGGCTTTATTTATTTTTCATGTCCTGGCTTATGTAGCAAGCTGTTAAAATGGAATATTCTCAAAATCCATATTCAGTTTGATGCCATGGTGTTTGATCTGAAAGCGGTCAAGTTTCCCTAAGGAATCTGGTTTGAATTGAATTTCAAACTTCGTTTTATACCTGGAGGCTATTTCGATGCTGGATAAGATGCCTTGATCATCGATCGTTAGAAAATACCGCCTGCCAGCATGGGTGCTTAAGAACTGATGGTGTGTTAAATTTTGATAATCAATATGATAATCTGGCTTTGTTAAAGCGCTAAAGTCCCTGATCAAGGTGTTGAGGATAATCTTTCTGTTGAGATCCTGCATGACATAATTGACCAAATGATGGTCTTTTGAAATCGTTATGTCAAACAGGGTATTTCCCAGATCAGAAGTAAGCACAATGCGATGTTCGTCTTGACTTATTCTTTTAGCTACGAACATTCCCGTTAGCTCTTTTCCGTAAAAGTGGATCGTAGCCCGATATAATCGTTCCTCATTCAGTCCCGAAAAATAAGGGTTTTGAATAGCGGTGTCTATTGCATTATAATGCTGTTTACTAGTTGGATAGTATACTTTACAGCCGGCCAGAAGCAATAAAATTAATAGACTAAAAACTAAATGACGCATCGCTGATGGGTTGATTGATCTGCTTGTTCTTGAAAACAATTTTCGTATAATCTTTTGATGGTTCAATCAACTGGACTTCCGAAACTGTCAATTGTTGATCGTTAAAGTATAGAATGATCGTTTGGATATAGGCGGATAGATCCTTTGTTTTGGGTGAAAGCTTAGCAATCCGTTGATTCCGATTTTTGTGGAATGTGATCGTAAAGTCATTGGCTGCAAAAAGATCACCACTGATGCTTCCGATAATCATTTTGTTGATTCTCTCGAATTTCTTGTTGTTACCCAGATCTACTTTATTCTTTTTACCTTGATCATTCACCAATACCTTATTGTCTTTAAAAAGGATTCCATACTGAATCGGAGTATTGTATTTCCACAGTAGCTTATCTGGATTTTTTAATAACATAGATCCGCTTGATGTGATTTCCTTGGAAAGAAATTCCAGGTGCTTATACTGTACAAAATCTGTTTTTAATGTTTTTATCTTTTGTGCTTCGGCAATTACAGTTTGTTTGAAACTGGTTATTTCAGCACTTGACATGGCTGTTTCCTGTGCTTTGGTAAGCGCAAAGTGAAATATAGAAAAGATGAGTAAAATGAGCTTAGTTTTCATATACTTTTTGATTTAAGAAATCTTCCAAATTTACGGCTTCTAATTTGTTAGCCTTTAATTCTATTAATAAACTTTTAACGACATGGACTGTTTTTTCGGAGGTGTCATGCAAGAGGATAATGCTGCCTGGGTTTAATCTTTTCTTGATACGGGCAAAGATCTGATGTTCACTTAAATTTAAAGTATCCAGTGAACGGATATTCCAGCCAATAGATTTCAAATTGCAATCCTGCAATGCTTTTGCGATGTGTGGATTGCTGACACCAAATGGTGGACGATAAAGCAAGGTTCTTTTTCCGGTCGTTGCTTCAATAGCACGATTGGCCCCTTCAATTTCGAGACGGACCTTTCCGCTTGAAAGAAAACCCATTTGATAGGGATGGTTCATGCTATGATTAGCGATTACATGACCCTTTTCGACAATTTTCTTTGCGATCTCCGGATAGCGCGATACCTGCGCGCCAATACAAAAGAAACTTGCTTTTGCCTGATATTGATCAAGCAAATCTAATATTTGTAAGGTAAAGGGGCTGGGACCATCATCAAAGGTGATGGCTATTTGGCACGTATGCTGCTGACCTTTCGTTGTCGATGGCATAAAGAAATTGAGACGCAAATCAAATGCTCCCCAAGACAGGATCCCTATATAAAGAACAGGCACCAGGACAAATGGGTAGTACAAGTGGTATTCCTTTCCTATGTACGCCGCCATTAGAAAAAGAATAAGACATCCGTATGTTGTGTTTTTAAAATTTAGCATCCCGATAACAGCATTAAACTGTTTTGTTCTCCAAAATTACAGATCAGTATGTTTTGATAACTACTGCTACCATTTTCAATTGGACTGCTTTTTTGAACTAAGGTTTGATTATACAATAATTTTAAAGCTAGGTCCAATGCAAATACGATATCTGTGTCAAAGCAGCCTATCTGCAATTGATAGTTTATTATTCTTGTCTTATTAAAGCTGGTCGAAATAGCATCGAATGGATTTTCCGTGTTTTTGGAACCATAAATAATAGCATCGATCTGTTCAATGGATACCTTGTTTTTTTTAACAAATGCTAATAGCTGTGCTTCCGATGAAAGTTTAGTTGTGGCCGAATAAATTGAAATGTCAGTTAATTCAGCGCGTGTATGTTGATCCTGCTGATTGGAAAAGATAAAGAAGCCCGCGCCCTCTGATTGCGAAATACCAGTCGTTTGCTGTGGACTTGCTGTTTCATCGAAGGATGAACTCACCTTTATGCTGATAGCTGAGAGCTCTTCAACCGCGCCAACCAATAGCGTATTCCGTTCGTTCATCGTAAGCTGGATGTAAGCGTCCAGTACGGCTGATTCAAAGGAAATTCGCCCCTGAGAATACGTCATATTATAACCTTGGTTTTTGATCAGCAGCGCAATCTGGCCGGCAACAGTATTGTGGGTGGACTGTATAAATGGGGTAGGTGATAAAAATTCTTCCTGTTGTTCAACGATGGATTGTAAAAATTTATCGGAGTCTATGAGGCAGCCTTTGCTACTACCAACGAGTATACCGTCAAGCGTTGCCGGGTCCAAATGATTTACAGCTTCAAGGCTGCAGAAAATTCCCATTTTAACAGCTTTGGACATGCGTCTTGTCGCATTGGGAGATAGGAGCTTGTGCGTTATTTTGGGCAAATCAACTTTGAGCCAATTGTCGGCTGCATCCTGTTGGTCGGGAGTAGCAACACATATACTTGCCGCATTAATATAAACTTTGTTCATGCGAAAAAATTAGGGTTGAACAATTGCCACCGAATCCAAAGGAATTGCTAAGTACATGCCGGATGACTGCCGGTTGATGATCCGCAATCGGTTCTAAAGAAGGTCGATCCATGGCATTTTCAAATCTCAGATTTGCAAATGCAAGCTGATGCTGCAGGGCCAGTAACGCATAGATAGCTTCGATGCCGGCTGATGCGCCTAAGGTGTGCCCAGTATAAGCTTTGGTTGAACTAAATGGTGGTATTTGATCTTCGAATAGGCGGACGATCGCTGTTGCTTCGGTTCGGTCATTGTTCTCCGTTGCAGTGCCATGTGCATTGATGTAATCAATGGCCTGCGGCGTTAATGCTGCGCTCGCTAAGGCTTGTTTCATGGCGAGATAAGCTCCTTCACCATGCTCCGAAGTTGAGGTTTGATGAAAGGCATCATTGGCATTCGAGAAACCGCTGAGATAACCTAAGATCGGCTTTGCAGCCTTTTTTAATGATTCGATTGATTCTAAGACCAAAAAACCAGCACCTTCGCCCAGATTTAACCCGCTTCTGTTGGCGTCAAAAGGACGGTTCAATTCGTCGGACAGAAGCATTAGACTGTCAAATCCATTGATCGTGAATCTGGATAACGCATCCGAACCGCCGACCAGAACCCGATCTGCGCGACCGGAAAGTACAAGCCGTGCACCAAACGCGATCGCATTGGCAGCAGAGGAGCAGGCTGTGCTGATGGAGGTTACCAGGCTGTTGCTGCCCAGTACTTGAGCCAATACCCTACTGGAATCTCCTACATCGCGTCGTTGTATTAATTGATTATCCTGCAGTAAATGGGGGAAATGCTGCTCAAAAATATCCATCCCGCCAACGGAAGTCCCCATCACAATAGGCATATCTTCAGCCACGGTGATCCCAGCTTGCGACAAGGCTTCTCGAGCTGCGATCGCTGCGAGTAAGCTCGTTCGGGAACTATTTTTTGGAACCTCAGCGCCTAATTTTTCAACCAGCTCGGCATTCGTCCAGGCAACTTCACCAACAAGTGTCTGATGTTGATGCTTTCCCGAAATATGTTGAAGTGTTTTGATGCCATGCTGTTTCTGGAGTAATGAATGGTAGTTTTGTGTGACATCATCTCCAATAGCGGTTATCATTCCCATACCAGTAACAGCAACAGCATTTTTCATAGGTTATTTTGTTCTATTTTCTGAAATATAGGAAGCCAGTGTTTCGATGGACTGAAAAATAGTTTTTCCAATTTTTGGATCAGTTACTTTGATTCCGTAATCTTTGTCCAATAAAACCGTTAACTCCAAAGCGTCAATCGAGTCGAGTCCTAAACCGTCTCCAAACAATGGCGCCTGGTCCTCAATTTCATCGATAGTGACTTCTTCTAAGTTAAGGGCTTCAATTATTTTCGTTTTTAATTCCGCTTTCAATTCTTCCATTCTTTATCGTGTTAATTGTCTTACGACATCTAAATTATGTGCTAAAATGCCTGTTTTTTCCACAAGATACAAAACCAATTTGTAGTTTTCTTGCAGATAATCCACCCAGCCACATAACACTTTGTCGGCGCGTTTTGTGTTTAAAAGGTAATTGCTATAGTTTACTGCAAGTTGACTGTCAAATTGCTCCGAGACAAAAAAGATATTCTCTGTTCGCAGGTTGTGCCGGATAGCAATTTCACCGATGCATACATTCGGCAGCGTATACACGAAAACGGCTGGGCTGGGGTAGTACTGTGCGCTGTCCGCGATAGTAGCCAGATGTTTTAAGTCGGTGTCCAAACTGCTGTGACGATTGGATAGGACGATCGCAATATTTGTTGTCTGCTCCTCTTTTAGGAGTAATTCGGCCCCTAGCCAAGCTAATTTACTCAGGTTATCCATCTTGAAAAACTTTGGATAAGTGGTTCCCAGTGAATAATATAATGATTTTGAAAAGGAGGCAAAATCTGCGGATGCTTCTACTGAAATCTGTTCACCGTTAAAATATACACCTTGCGTATCAATGCGGCAATGCCTGCTGATCTGATAGTCCTGTTCCATGGCTAGTGTATTTCCTTTTCAAATAGTACGGCTGTATTTGTTCCAGCAAATCCCGATGCGGTTTTTAAGCAGCGCTTAAGAGGTCGTTCCGATAGCGTTGTGATAACTGCCAAAGGTAATGAGGTACCTTGTTTTTGATAACCTAGACTCGGGAGAAGGACATTATGCCGTAAGCATTCTAGGGAAATAATACTCTCCAATAATCCGGCGGCACCCAGTGTATGACCAAAGTAACCTTTTAAGCTATGAATAGGTTTATCGGCCATTCCAGAACGATGAATTGCTATCGCTTCCATTTCGTCATTGTAAATAGTCGCTGTTCCGTGTGCACAGATAAAATCAATGGAGTTTGGTTCTAGTGCCGCTTCGGCCAAGGCGGATGCGATGCTCTGCTTCAAACCTTCGCCTGTGCGGGATGGACCCGAAATATGATTGGCATCGTTGATGGAGGCTTCTCCAGCTATAAAAAACGCGTGATCTGCTAATTGCTGACCAGTTACATGAATTGCAGCAGCGGCTTCCCCTAGATTCAAGCCCTGTCTGACATCATCATAAGGTGTACAGGCCCTGTCACTGAGCGCCTGGAAAGATTTAAATCCCGAAAGAACAAATTCACTGACCAAATCCCCCGCCACAATTACAGCATCTGTACAATAGTTCATTTGGATAAGCCGTTTGGCTGTCGATATTGCCTGCAGACCAGATACACATGCATTACTGATAACGATAGGCGGGCGCTTAAAACCAAAGAAATCGGCTATTTTTTGTGCTAAAGCAGGAAGGCTTGCCGCTGTAGAATCCTTTTCTTCAGGCTTGCAATACGCGATATTTCCCTTGGTTGTCGAGACAATAAATGCGGTCTCTGTCGTTATGGCAACGGTTCTGATAACGGGTATCAATGCCGCTATCATCAATTTCTCCAGTTTTGTAAATCTGATACTTGTGGATAAGTTCTCCTCTTGTAAAAGTTTGTTGAAGTAGCCGTTGAGGTTATCTTCTACAACAAGAGCAGCACATATGTCAGGGTACATACTGTTAATAGTTTCTTGCTTGGCACCTGATTTGCCCTTAACGAGTGCATTCCAGGTTTCCGTGAGATTATTGCCAATAGGGGACACACAGTTATAAGCACCTAAATACACCTTTTTCATTAGTTGGCGAAATCAAGTTTGTCTTTCCACTGCTGAAAAAACTCAGGTACATATAATTGTAAACTTCCCGAAGCGTCTAAAAAAACCTGGATCGTTTCGCCTAGACAGACAACTTGATTGCTCTCGTTTAATATCCGGTAACGATAAATGATCTTCGCAGCTTTGGTATCTATTAATGATGTTTCGATGTATGCGTTTTCACCATATTTTAATGGTAATTTGTGCTCACAGGTACTTTTAACGATCGGCGTAGTGTAACCGCTCCGGTGAATGTCCAGATAGGTCATTCCGTGCTGAATTCCGAAAGATTCCCTGCCATCTTCAAAATAGCTGATATAATGGCCATGCCATACTATTCCCAGCGAATCAACTTCATTAAAACGTATGCGTAAAGGACTCGTCCAAGTAATTTGATTAACTTGTTCAGTTCGTTTATTTTTTGCCATAATCATGAAGAAGCTATTACACTTTTTATTTCTGCCTGAGCGATTTGCTGTTCTCCCGTGAAAGTTTCTATGGAAACGAGTGTAACTCCCATAAATTCTTGTAGAATTGTTGCTTTGGTCAGTAATTTGTCGCCTACGCGGGGGAAGGAGTTTATGGAAATACTTTTTATGGTGCCGAGATAACCAATAGGAGCAGTTTTTTGCTGGATATAAAAGCTATAACCTGTATGTAAAGCGATAGATTGAGCCATATGCTCAATGATACCAGCTTCTAGCAAAATTTCGTTTTCCACAAAAATATTATCTTCCTGAACAGTTAAGCCTGTTGCCACGGTCTTTTCGCTAAAATCATACAGGCAATCAATCATGACCATAGGAGCACGGTGAGGTAACAATTCCTGTAAAAATAATTTATCGACGATTGGAAACGGGCTAGCTGTCATCTGTTTAAAAAAGTTGTACCAAAGGTACTAATTTAAAGACGAAATCATAGGTTTTTGAAGGCTCAAAATTGCTTTTCATGAGGCTTTACGCTTAAAGTCAATCTGCAAAAATGCCTGTTTGCTGCTGTTAATCCCTTGAATGCTAAAATAACTGCCTGGAAAAATGCCGGTCAAGATGTGTATAAGAATAAGTTAATATGTATTCTTTTTTTTGTTCCAAGAGATAAATAAAATGCTGGGTTATCTCTGGTTCTATTGGGAATAATCTTTCCAGAAATCGTAGAAATTAAACCATTGGAGCGGATGCTTTCTTATCATATAGGATAATGATTGGCAATACTGATGTAGGAGTGCCTCTGCATCACGATGTTTGACCTCCACTTCTCGGGCATATAAATGATAATGAAGCTTAGGTTCTTTCATGACATAGACAAATATAACAGGAACTTTAAGTCTGGAAGCGATTAAGAATGGACCTGCTGGAAATTCCGTGTTTTTCCCGAGTAAATCTGCTGAAAGTGTTTTGCTGCCTTCCAGATAACGGTCACCGGTAAAGACAATCAATTCATTGTTTGTCAATGCTTCATTAATGGCAAATACATGGGAAAGGTCTTCTTGAATTACAATAAATTTTACTGCAGATTTGCGGGCGACTTTCGAAAGGTAAGATTTGATGGCTTGATGTTCCCGATCGGAAATGACCAGATTAATCTGATTTTCTATATTGATGTCCTCAAGGAAATAAGAGGCGATTTCAAAGTTGCCGATATGTGCCGACAACAGGATGCCGCCATTTTTTTTCTCCAGGGCTGATTTTAAAATTTCAATCCCATCAAATTCATACGTGAATTTATTGCGCAGGCCCGCTGATATAGCTGTTTTATCAATGAGGATTTTACCGAAGGTGAAATAACTGCGGTAAAATCCAGTGATTGTAGAAAGAAGCGGGTATTTTAATCGGTGCCTCAGGTAAAAATAGAGTGATCGATTGCTGTTCCATGCTGTTAGGAAATAGTAGAAAGCGACAAATACCAAGAGCAGATAGGCCGTACGGATTCCCAGCTTTTGAATACAGAAGACAAAAATCCGATATCCTAAAACACTACCTTTGGATTGTCCTTTCCACTGACTCATGGGCAAACATCGACTTAGTTTTCGCTAGTTTTTCGCTTGATAAGGTCATAGAAGTCCTGGAAGGTTTGGATGTTTGTAAAATCAGCCTCTACTAATTTAACACCAAAATTAGACTCAATGATAACGACAAGATCGACATAATCCAAACTATCTAAATTTAGCGTATCTTTCAAATTTAGATTCGGTTGGATTAAATCAACATCCACCTCAAACTCATCAACAAGTATTTCGTTAATCTTTTCAGAAATCATTTTTATAAGTTAATCGTTAATCTTTTTTATGACTAAGGCCGAGTTAGTTCCTCCAAAGCCAAAAGAATTGGACAAATATAGGTCAAATTCTTTAAATACTGTCTCCTTAACAATATTTAATTTGGCCGAATGTTCGTCTGGATTTTCAAAATTAATGTTTGGAGCTATAAAGCCATGTAACATCATGAGATTTGAATAGATTATTTCGCTGGCGCCAGCCATCCAGCATTCATGACCTGTCATTGATTTTGTAGAACTGACAAATGGTTGTGTTTGACCAAATACCTGTAGAATGGCCTGTGCTTCATTGGCATCACCGACAGGGGTCGATGTGGCATGTGCATTGATGTAGGCAATATCGGATGGTTTAACTCCAGCCTGCTTAATGGCACGTTCCATAGCTAGGGCAGGCCCTTCCACGTTTGGTGTAGAAATGTGTCCGCCATTCGATGAAAAACCATAACCGAGTATTTCCGCAAGGATAGGAGCGCCTCTACGTACGGCAGATTCATAGCTTTCAATAATCAAGGTTGCTGCTCCACCCGAAGGGACCAGACCGGACCGGTCTTTGTCGAAAGGGCGGGATACTGTTGTTGCGGGTAAAGCATCGTTTCCGAATACCCCTAAGCCATCAAAGCTGGCCATGGCATATTTGTTGATTTCTTGTGCACCGCCACAGATGATCATGTCCTGCATGCCGCTTTTGATCAAATTAAAACCTAGTCCCAAGGAATGTGAGCCGGAGGCACATGCCGCGGATATAGTCATGTTGATACCCTTTAACCGGAAAATGGTGGACAGATTCATGGTCACCGTAGAATTCATCGATTTAAAAATTGCTCCGGAACCTATCAGACTGGTATCTTTTTTTTCTCTTACAATATCGACAGCATCAATGATGGCCTTGGATACCGAATCGTTTCCATAGAGAATGCCAATCTCATGTGTATCGAGATAAGCGTCGTCGATAGCGGCATTTTTTAAAGCCTCCATCGTAGCCAAATAGGCGTATTCAGTTTCCTCGCCAATAGACATCCGCTGACGGCGATTCAGTTCATTTTTTAAATTTGGATGTGGGACAGCTCCAGTTAGTGCCGAACGGAATCCGAAGAGTTTTCGTTCGTTATCAAAGATGATACCCGATTTTCCGTGTTGGAGAGAATCTTTGACTTCATCCAATGACGTTCCCAAACAGGAATAAATTCCCATCCCCGTGATCACTACTCTTTGCTCCATAGATTTACGAATAAATTCCTCCATTTATATTAATGACTTCTCCTGTGATATAACCCGCTTTTGGAGACGCTAAAAAGCTGACCAGATCGGCAACCTCTTCCGGCTCACCAAATCTATTGGCCGGAATTAGTTTTTTTAGTTCTTTTTCATCCATATTAGCGGTCATGTCGCTATGGATAAATCCAGGGGCTACGGCATTGACCGTAATATTTCGTTTAGCGACTTCCTGTGCCAGCGCTTTGGTTGCGCCTAGTAAAGCTGCTTTGGCCGCCGAATAGTTGGTTTGGCCGGCTGTACCTTTTACGCCCGATACCGAAATCATATTGATGATACGGCCATAACGCTGGCGAAGAAGTTTTTGAATAAAAAATTGTGTCACATGATAAAAGCCATTGACGGTCGTATTGATTACGGTAGACCAGTCTTCTGCCGGCATCCACATAAACAAACCATCTTTAGCGATGCCAGCATTGTTGACGATGACTTCAAGCTTAGCATCAGGATGATTCGTTTCCCATTGGGAGAGGGCATTTTCTACCGCTATTTTATCGGCTACATCGAACTTTAGCAGCGAACCGCTGCCACCGAAAGATTCTATCGCGGTGAGCGTTTCCAATGCGGCCGATTCATTCTGCTGAAAATTGATCAATACGTGATAACCCAGGTCCTGGGCCAGTTTAAGACAAATTGCCCTGCCAATTCCCCGAGATCCGCCTGTAACTAAAGCACACTTCATCCTGCAATATGTTTATTAATTCTGAAATAATTCCGCATTATCAAACCATTTGTTCCCCAACAGGTTTCCTTTGGTATCAATGAATCCCCATTTGCCATTCAGTTTAACACGGGCTAATCCATCGATAAATCCTTTCTCTTGCTTCTTAAAAGTTAATGCCGCTGTAATCTCATATTGAAAAGGAATGATCACTTTGGCATCTTTATCTATAAATCCCCATTTACCGTTTTTTACTGCGGCGAGACCTTCAGGAGAAAAAGAAAGCGCATCTTGATAAGTTGCAGGAATAAGCATTTGACCAGCAGTATCAATAAATCCCCATTTACCATTTACTTTTACAGGCGCTAAACCTTGCTGAAAATCGCGGGCATCATCATAACTTGGATTGATCGCCCATTTGCCTTCCGCCGTCATAAAGCCTACCTTATTTCCTTGTTGAACAATGATAAAATCTGGATTTTCTATTCTTTCAATTTTTGAAATAGCTGGGATTGCAATTTCTTTTTGGCTAGATACAAGATACCAGTTATGCTGGCGCTTTGCCCAAACCAATCCAGCATTAAAATCGCCGATATCGTCATAGTTAGGAGCGACGACTTCTTTTCCTAGCTTGTCGATAACACCCCATCTTTTATTTTTTGCAACTCGGGCATAACCATCCTTAAATGGACGGATCACATCATACGTTGGACTGAGTATAACTTCCTGCTTACTATTGATGAGACCAACCAAGTTGCTTGCATCACGAAAGAATGCGACGCCGTCGTTGAACTCATAGACTCTCTTGCTCGAAATCGCAGGTATCTCCTGACCTAAGGAATCGATATAAAGCCACCCATTCATAGATTTAACCATGGCCATTCCCTGATTGAATGATTTGGCATTGTCGTATTGAGGTGGAATGATCGCATGTCCGTATTTATCGATAAATCCCCATTTTCCGCCTTCATAAATAGCAATTTTTCCTTCGGATTGATCCTGCGCGTCTTTATATTTGGGTTCAATTTGAAAGGTTCCATCTTTTTTGATAAATCCAACAAGTCCTTTTTCCTGAACGCGTGCCAGTTGCTGAGCAGATATGATCGTGAAGGACATCATAAATAGTCCTCCGAGTGTGAGCTTCTTAATCATGATTTTTATTCATCAAATATTCTTTTACCTTCTTTATAATCGGATACATCACCTGATCTTCCACAAAGACTGGAAATAGATTCCGTAAGTCACTATACCAAGATAGCGTTTCTTTTGCTAATTTTTCCTGACAACCTAAATGGTCGATTGCTTGTGCTAATGTAATAAATTCTATCGCGAGAACTTCAAATGAATTTTCAATGATCTGGCTGCATGACATAGCGGCATTTGTGCCCATGCTGACAATGTCTTGGTTATCATTGTTATTCGGGATGCTATGGATATAGATCGATGTACTTAGTGCTTGCGATTCTGCAGTCGTGGATGTCGCTGTGAATTGAACTCCCTGCATGCCAAAATTGAGTCCCAAAGTCCCTAGATTCACAAAGGGAGGGAATAGCTCGTTGATCTTGCTGTTGAGTAAATAATTTAGTTGGCGTTCCGCAAGCATCGTCATCTTGGTCATGACAAGCTTGAGTTTATCCATTTCAAGTGAAATGTAATCGCCATGGAAATTTCCACCATGATAAACATGCTGTTCCTGAAGATCAATTATAGGATTATCGTTGGCCGAATTTAGTTCACGCTCCAATACAGTTGCTACATTATCAATGGTATCAGCAATAGGCCCCAAAATCTGTGGTACACAACGGATTGAATAATATTCCTGTACTTTGTCCTTGAAAATGTCTTCTTGATTTTCTCCGGTATATAAGTGATCTTCACGTTTTCTGATCAATTTGCTGCTGCAAAGAAGATCTCGCATTTTTTGAGCAATATGCTGCTGCCCGGCATGCTTTTTACTTTGATTTAATGCCGCGGAGAAATGATCGTCATACGCTTGAACAATCTCATTAATAGCACAGGCTGCTTTAATGGACCAAGAAAGAGCTTTTTGTGCAAGATCCCAATTTAAGATACCTATACCTGTCATCGCCGAGGTTCCGTTGATCAATGCTAGCCCCTCTCGAAGGACGATCTGAATCGGTTCAAGGCCTTCTGCGTCAAAAGCTTCTTTTGTTGCAACTCTTTCGTTTTTATAAATTACTTCTCCCTCACCAATCAGTACGAGCGCCAAATGGGCAAGTTGTACCAGATCACCACTCGCACCAACACCGCCATGGGCAAAAATGATTGGGCTAATGTCGCGGTTAATCAATTCCCGCATCAGGGCAATAGTGGATCGGTGGACACCTGAATAACCAAGGGTTAAGGTATTTAAGCGAGCTAAGATTGTACTTTTTACCTGGAATGAATCGAAAAGCCTTCCGGTGCCCGAAGCATGGCTACGGATGAGGTTGTACTGGAGTTTGGTCCGGTCTTCCTCCTTAATTCGATATTGAGCCATAGGGCCAAATCCCGTATTGACACCATAAATGACTTTGTTTTCGGCAAATTTTTGCAGAAAATCGTGGCTAGCGTCTACTTTTTCCCAAATATCGTCATCAATATCCAACTTTTCCTTTCCGTAGATTATTTGGACAAACTGTTTTAAATCTAAATGGTTTGCGAGTAAGCTCATGGTTTATTGGGGATAGCAATTTTGAAAAACTCTCGAAATTGTTTTTTTTATATAATTTTTTGTGAATAGATTTGGCAATTATTAATCAGGCACGAAATTAATATTTTTTTCTTTTAATCAAAGCGTATAATGAACGTTGAACAGGTTGACATTTTGATCATCGGGGCAGGTCCCTCAGGTTCTGTGGCTGCAGGGTATTTACAGAAGCAGGGGGCAAAGGTAAAAGTTGTTGAAAAAAGCCGTTTTCCGAGAATTGTGGTCGGCGAGAGCTTAATCCCGCGGGTGATGGATCATTTTGATGAAGCTGGACTGTTTGAGGCGCTGGATGCCCAAGGTTTTGAGAAGAAGTTTGGGGCCAGGTTTATACGTGGTGAAGAAGTCTGTATTTTCGATTTTTCAGCTAAATTTTCCGAAGGCTGGGATTGGACGTGGCAGATTCCTAGAGCTGATTTTGATCAGGAAATGGCCAATGAACTTATTCGGAAAGGAGTTGATCTAGCGTTTGAAACGGAAGTAACCGATGTGCAATTTCAAGGTGAAAGGTCGATTACCACAGTTCGGGACCGTGAGGGGCTAGAGACAAAAATAGCAGCCAATTTTCTAATTGACTGTTCGGGATACGGGAGAGTATTGCCTCGTATGTTAAATCTGGACCAGCCGTCCCGGCTGAGCCCACATTCTGCGATATTCAGCCATGTGAAAGACGTCAATCGGCCGGCGGGGCAGGAAGGTAGCCTGATTTCCTTTGATATCCTCGAAACGCAAGTATGGTTGTGGGTCATTCCTTTTTCCAATGGCAATACTTCCGTAGGAATAGTAGGGCCAACTTCATTCATCGAAAGCCTGGGCGAGGATACAACGACAGCGTTGAATAAGGCGATCCTACTGTCGGACTATTATGTGAAAAGATTTGGCGAGGTGCCTTTCATTTTTGAACCCTGTAAATTGAGCAATTATTCAACTGCAGTAAGCAAAATGTTTGGACCTGGTTATGCCTTGACGGGTAATAGTTCAGAATTTCTGGATCCTGTTTTTTCCTCTGGTGTGTGTTTCGCAACAGAATCCGGCATATTGGCGGCTAAGCTGGCGCTGCGGCAAATCCGGGGCGAGCAAGTTGACTGGCAGTCGGAATTTGAAGATTACATGAAAGAAGGGATTGCCGTTTTTACAACCTATATTCAGGAATGGTACACAGGCAATCTACAGGAGTTATTTTATCATCGACCTGAAAATCAGGAGGTTAAACGTAGTATTTGTGCAATATTGGCCGGGTATGTTTGGGATAAAAACAATCCATTTGTTAAAAAACACGATCGGGTGGTGAAAAATTTAGCGCACCTTATCCGGATGTCCAAGCAGGAAAAATTCGATCCAACGCTAGGTGTTTAGCGGTGTAATTGAGCCTGCGATTGCGCTTTAAACTTTGGGCGACAGGGGAATTTAGCAAGACCGGGTGGTTCTTTAAGACCGAGGATGATATTGCGTGATAATCGCGTGTAGATAGTCTGTATCGATATGCGTATATATTTCGGTTGTTGTAATGCTTTCGTGGCCAAGCATATCCTGTACAGCTCTTAAGTCGGCTCCACCTTCCACCAAATGGGATGCAAAACTGTGTCTAAAGGTATGCGGACTAATGGTTTTTTGTAAGCCTATTTTTTTTGCGAGTTCTTTAATAATCAAGAATATCATCACTCTTGACAATGCAGCACCTCTTCGATTGAGGAATACAATATCTTCATTTCCTGCTTTCACCTTGATATGAGGTCTCACCGTTTCCAAATAAATTCGCAGGTGTTTGATGGCCTGCTGGCCAATCGGAATAAGGCGTTCTTTGCTTCCCTTTCCCTCAACTTTGATAAATTCTACATCTAAAAACAGGTTAGAAATTTTAAGCGTGACCAATTCGGAAACACGAAGACCACAGCCGTATAAAATTTCAAGGATTGTTTTGTTGCGTTCACCCTCGGATGAAGAAAGGTCGATGGCCGAAATTAATTGATCGATCTCCAATGTGCTCAAAACACTGGGCAGTTTGCGCGACAGGCGGGGAGCTTGAAGCAGATCAGTCGGATTATTGACAAAGTCATGCTCGATGATCAGAAAACTAAAAAAAGTCTTTAGACCAGATATCAACCTGGATTGCGTATAAGGTGAAACATTGAATTCTTGTAGCCAGACCAGAAAATCCTGGATATTTTTTCTCGTTACGGTATTTAATGCCAAATGATTGTCTTCGCAGTAGATCTGAAATTTGGACACATCATTTAAGTACGCATCAATAGAATTGACGCTTAAGCCTCTTTCGAACTTTAAGAATTGCTCGAATTCCTTTTTTATAACATTCCAGTTTTCAAAATCCATTTGCAACAAAATTACAATTAACTGTTGTTCTTTTCGAAAGATATTCTGTATTTTTAGAAGGATTTTTTACAGATCGCCGGCTGCAAAGCTCCTTATAAAGGTGTGCTATACCAGTTCGGATAATGAAAATAGTATTGATCTGTATTTTACTATTTATCGGGACAATTGATCTCCAGTTCCGTTTACCCTAATATAAAACAATTAGCAAAAATAACTGACTTAGAAAAAGAGATTTTTTTGTATGAAATTCATTAAACCACTAGCATTAGCTTTTCTGTTGCCAGCAACAATTTATGGCGCAGAAGCCAAAATGCCAACCACACTAACCGCGGAAGCGCGAGCGATTCTATCTCAGGATAGTTTAGCGCTAAATCAAAAATTACCCTTCGACGATGAAGTCATTACAGGTAAGCTGAAAAATGGATTTACATACTTTATTCGCAAAAATAGCGAACCTAAAGGCCGTGTTACCATGTATTTGGGCATGAAGGCCGGTTCTATTCTGGAAAATGAAAAGCAACTCGGTTTGGCGCATTTTTTAGAGCATATGAACTTCAATGGACTGAAGCATTTTCCAAAAAATGAATTAGTGAACTACCTGCAGAAAGCCGGGGTTCGGTTTGGTTCAGACCTCAATGCCTACACAAGCTTTGACCAAACGGTTTATCAGCTTCCTATCCCTTCTGACGACCCTGAACTTTTAAAAAATGGCTTGCAGGTGATGCGCGATTGGGCGCAAGATGCTTTGTTGGATGGAGAAGAAATTGATAAGGAGCGCGGTGTTATCCTCGAAGAAAAACGCGGTGGAAGGGGAGTGCAGCAGCGTTTACAGGATCAATACTTTCCGATGGTGCTTAACGGTTCCCTGTATTCCAAACGTTTACCGATAGGGACCGAACAGATCCTGAAAACATTTCCTTATACAGAAATACGTAAATTCCATCAAGATTGGTACCGCCCAGATTTGCAGGCATTAATTATCGTTGGAGATATTGATCCAAAAGAGATGGAAGAAAAGGTGAAGGTTCTATTTGCTGATATGACGATGCCAAAGAAACCTTTGGACCGTAAAAAATATCGGGTGGATCTGTTAAACAAAAATCAATTTTTGGCCATTTCGGATCCCGAACTGCCTTATACCGTCATGCAGATTCTGATCAAAAGCGAGAAAGAAAAAGTTGCCACTGTAGGAGACTATCGGAACGAGCTGTTAAAAAGTGTTTTTAATCAGATGATCGCAGGGCGTTTTTCTGAATTAATGCAACAACCCAACCCTCCTTTCATGCAAGCAGGTGGGAGTATCAATGATTTTATAGCTAATTTGAATACATTTTCATTGCTGGTTGTGCCTAAGCCAGGGGAACTGGAGTCGGGGTTTAAAGCGATGTTGACCGAATTTGAACGTATTCAGAAATATGGTTTTACGCAAACAGAACTTGATCGTGCCATTGCCGATATGAAAAAAGGCAATGAGATGTCATACATCGAAAGGGATAAAAAGAAATCTGATAGCTATGTCAACCGCTATCTGAATTATTTTATTGATGATGAGCCTGCTTTGAGTAATGAGAATGCTTACCGTCTGACCAAACAACTGCTGCCAACCCTGAAATTGTCGGAGGTGAATGGATTGGTGAAAAAATACTATACCGATCTGAATCGCGATGTATTGGTCATGGGACCAGAGAAAGAAAAGGCAAATTTACCTACTGAAGCCGCTGTATTGGGCTGGGTAAAGGCTGTTGAGGAAAGCCCTGTATCGGCTTACGAAGACAAAGTCTCCAATCTTCCGCTACTTTCGAAGGAGCCAGTCAAAGGTACAATATTGTCCTCAAAAGATATAGGGACAGTTCAGGCAAAAGAACTCACCTTGAGTAATGGTGTTAAAGTGATCTTGAAACCAACAGATTTTAAAAATGACGAGATCCAGATCATGGCCTATAGCCCGGGAGGAACATCGCTCTATAGTGATGCCGACTATTTCTCGGCTTCCAACGCATCGTCTTTGATTGATGCAAGCGGTGTCGGACAAATGAACAATGTGGAGCTTACGAAGTATCTGGCAGGAAAAGATGTTTCTATTTCACCTTATATCTCTGAACGCTACGAAGGTATTTCAGGTAGCACGGACAAGGAAGGCCTAAAGAATGCGTTTGAGTTGATCTATGGTTATTTTACGGAGCCCCGTCTCGATCAGGATATTTTCCAAAGTACAATGACTCGGGCAAAAGGATCTTTGGAGAATAGGCTAAGTAATCCAAATAACGTGTTTTCCGATAAAGTGAAAGAAGTACTTTATGGCAATAATGTACGCAGGCAAAATCCGACCGTGGAAACAATCAGTAAAATCGATCGGGAGCGTGCTTTGGCCATTTACAAGGAACGATTTGCTGATGCTTCAGATTTTGTGTTTACAATTGTTGGATCTTTCGATGAAAATCAAGTTAAACCATTTATTGAAACCTATCTTGCATCCCTGCCAGCACTTAAACGGGGCGAGAATTACAAAGATTTAAATATTCTGGAACCAAGCAAAGGCGAGCGCGTTATTGTCCATAAAGGGAAAGAAGAAAAAGCGAGTACACAATTAGCCTATTACGGAGACTATAATTATAGTGAGACGGAAAATGTCAATATGGAAGCCTTGGAAAGTGTTTTGACGATCAAACTGCTTGAAAGACTTCGTGAAAAAGAAGGTGGTGTTTACGGAGTAGGCGCCCGTGCGAGTTTTAGTAAGTTGCCGAAGGCGCGTTATGCTTTTTCAATAGGTTTTGGATCGGCCGTCGATAAGGCTGATGCATTGATTGCCTCGGCATTGGATGAAGTGAAAAAGATTCAGGAACAGGGACCCGAAAAAGGAGATGTCGAGAAATTTCTAGCTGAACAGCAGAGACAAAATGAACTGAATCTTCGTGAAAACGGTTATTGGCTCAATTATATATCAAGTTCCTATCAGAACGATCTTGATCTTAGCCGGTATACGAGAAGGATTGATAATCTGAAGAAGGTCACATCGAAGTCAGTGCAGGATGTTGCTGGGAAATATTTGAAAAAAGACCGACTTTTTGAATTTATTTTAATGCCAGATTCCAAGGATACCAAATAGGAAGGATGTCACTACAAGAAGGGTTGTTTGCGTAAGTAAGCAGCCCTTTTTATTGGACAAAAAAAATCCCAATCATTTCTGATTGGGATTGCCAAAAATTTTAATAAGTATCTCTTGTTAACCCAAATAGGATTTTAAGATTTTGCTTCTTGAAGTGTGTCTCAAACGTTGAAGAGCTTTGTCCTTGATCTGACGAACACGCTCACGTGTCAAATTGAATTTCTCTCCGATTTCCTCTAACGACAATTGGTGATTGGAACCTAAGCCAAAGAAAAGAACAATAATTTCACGTTCTCTTTCTGTTAATGTTGCCAATGATCGTTTGATTTCTTCTGATAGAGATTCATCAATCAAAGAACTGTCTGTATCGGGATCATGGTTCTCCAATACGTCCAAAAGTGTATTTTCTTCACCTTGAACAAAAGGAGCGTCCATGGATACGTGACGACCAGAGTTACTTAGGGTATCCGAAACTTTATCTACGGTAGTTTCTAGAATATCCGCCAATTCTTCTGGAGATGGTTCCCGTTCGTATTCCTGTTCTAGTTTTGAGAAAGCTTTACTGATTTTGCTCAATGAACCAACTTGGTTCAATGGCAGACGCACGATACGTGATTGTTCAGCAATTGCTTGAAGAATAGATTGGCGAATCCACCAAACGGCATAAGAAATAAATTTAAAACCCTTTGTTTCGTCAAAACGTTTAGCTGCTTTAATTAAGCCGAGGTTACCTTCATTGATTAAATCACCTAGGGTCAAACCTTGATTTTGATATTGTTTTGCTACTGATACTACGAAACGAAGGTTGGTTTTAGTCAATTTTTCCAAGGCAACTTGATCACCTTCACGGATGCGCTGTGCTAATTCTACTTCTTCTTCTGCTGTAATTAAGTCTACTTTACCAATTTCGTGTAAGTATTTGTCCAAAGACTGCGACTCACGATTGGTGATAGATTGTGTAATTTTGAGCTGTCTCATTAATTTTTATTAATTCTCCTCTCTAAGAAATGTTTGCGAAAATACGAAAAATTTTTGAATTATTAATGGAAAATTGATTATCTAACCACTCATATCTAATG